>JALZVD010000001.1 GCA_023300205.1 Akkermansiaceae bacterium
TTTCAATTGTTTCCATTGTGAATAGCAAGTTTCTCGGTATTTCTTTCCGTGGCGTTCTTCGATCCATTTTTCGTAGTCTACCCACCATTCGAGGAAGGGGATGAGAGTGGAGAGCATGGTGTTGGGGTCATTGAGCTGGACGTCATTTTGTGACCACTGACCTGCTACGACTCGGTGGTCTGGGAGCCATTTATAGAAGCGGCACCGTTGTCTGAGGAAGACTAAGTTTGAGGAGTGGGTGTAGTATCCTGCACACGATCCGTAGAGTTCAATGCTTGCTTGCTCTGAATGGAGTGTGTAGCAGCTTGTGCCTGTAAGACCTGCTGAGGGCGATTTTGTGAATCCGTAGTCTTCTAGTTGGTTACCGCTGGGGTGGCTGACGTCTTTACCCCAGAAGTACATTTGTTGGTAGAAGCCATTGGCGCAGTCTTTTAGTAGGATCCTGAGTCTTTTTTTATCTGGGCTCATGGCTAACTAGGATGAGGTTGCGGGCTTTCGTTTTTTACTATAACTGCAGAATGAGCAGCTGCATAAGTTACCTGCGTGAAGGGCTATTAAACATAGACCGCCTAGTGTGGTGACGATGCTAGCGGGGGGGATGTGGAGGGATTTATCTCCTAGTTCATTGGTGATGATGGATGGGCAGCAGTTGTCTGTGCAGGTAGCTGATGTGGCAGCTGTGGTGTCTACTTGGCAGGTAGTTGATGGAGAACAGGGTGTGGAGGCTGTTGCTGCGGCTACGGTTTGCTGGGAGGGTGGGGTGGATTCTATGTAGGGGAGGATGGCGCCTACAGTGATGAGGAGGACTCCGATGGATCCTAAGACGAGAGTCCATTTTTTAGCGTGCTTTTGGTAGCCTTTTTTCATCATGAAGATGGCGATAGGGATGACCACAATGGCCATAGCCCAGTGGGTAGATGGGTGTGCCCAGGTCTTTCCGAAGGTAGGTAAGAAAATCAGTAGTATGGGGGTGAGGGCGCAATGAATGGCGCAAAGGATGGAGGCGATGATGCCGATATGATCAACCCGTGTGTGATTCTTAAAGTCTGATTGTTTTGCTGTGATGTCCATGTTTGTGTTGTGCTGCTTGGACATGCATTTAGCGTAAACGCAACAAACTTGCAATAACTAATGCGACTTTGTTGCGTTAGTTGGTGATATTTATAAAAAGTGAGCTTATTTGTGTATGAAAGTTCAGTTTTTTATTCGCCGTGTATGAGGGTGTCTGTGGGGCTGACTTTCCTTCTGGTTGTGTTGGGCTTGATGGTTCGGCTCATTGATTATTTGGCAATTATTTCGTAGAAGTTGGTTGTGGTTTGTAGAATAAAGGGGAATGAGGTTGAGGATTTGATGCCGAATTTGGATCGCTTGGCTTGGAATATGTGGGTTGAATGATCTTTTTTTGTTAGACTGAATGGTAGGTCTGGTGTTGTTTGGCCGTCGGAGTTGAAGATGTAGAGAGGTTCTATATTATCTGATGTGGTGATGATGACTTTTATGTTCTGGGCGTCTTTTGCTGAGATGAGTTTGGCTTTGATTTTATTTGTTGGTTGTGGGATGGATGCTAAAGACTTGTTAAAAGAGGTTGTGTGTAGGTTGTTGTTCTCTCCTGTTCCTTTGGGGAGGGTGAGTGAGAATTTTTTGAATCCTGGATAGCAGTTGGATGAGCAGCACATCCAATTGGTGTTGGCTATTAGGGTGATGTTGTTTGTGGTGAGTTTGGTGGGTGGGGTTATTTCGATGGTGAGTAGGACGTCTCTTTCGTAGCCGAAGCATGGGTAGTCGGCCATTTTTGAATTTTCTGGGTGTGGCCATTTAATTTCTGAGGCTTTGAATCCGGGTGGGAGTGTCCATTTGATGTGTGTGGGGACTCCGACTACGCCGGGGTTCTTCCAGTAGGTGTGGAAGCCTAGGTCGTGTTTGATTCTGAGGCCTACGTGGAATGGTTTTCCTGGGGCGATGGATGTGACTTCTGAGATGAGTTCAATGGTTAGGCCTTTGGTGTCCGGCTCTGTTGCTTCTGGGCAGGCGTTTGAGTTGCTGATCACGGTGAGACTAATGATAGCGAGATATAGGTAGAGGTAAGATCTGAGATGGTGCATCTGTGAATAAATTAGGATAATACGCGTTGATGTAAACAGATAATTATTTGTTTGTTTCTTGCAATTTTGCAGGATGAAGGTGGAGTGTATGAAACGCAATTTGATCTTTATTTACTATGACAAACTATCCATTTATCTCTGACGATTATCACATCCGCTGGTCCACATTAACTCCTGATAGTGTGGAGAGGGATATTAAGCAGGGGATCGCTCTGGCTGAGGAGAGGCTGGCTGTGATCCGTAAGTTGGATGTGGGTGAGGTGAGTCTGGAGAATACTTTTATGGCTTTGGAGAGTGCAACTGAGGAGCTAGGTAGAGGCTGGGGGAGGCTGAATCATTTGGATTCTATTTCTAACATGGATGGTCTTCGCGATGCGCTGAATGCGATGTTGCCTGAGGTGTCTGCGTTCTTTTCCTCGATTTCTTTGGATGCTGAGATTTGGGCATCGCTGAAGGCGTTCCGCGATAGTGATGAGGCGAAGGGGATGAGTGATCTAGAGAAGAGGTTTGTGAATGAGACTTGTGTTGAGTTTGTGGCTTCTGGTGCTGACTTGGCGGATGATAAAAAAGGGAGGGTGGCTGAGATTGATTCTGAGTTGTCAGCGGTGACGCAGAAATTTTCTGAAAACGTGGTGGATTCTACGGATGACTGGGAGCTGGTGGTGGATGATGAGGCGAGGTTAGCGGGGCTACCTGATATGGTTAAGGAGGGGGCGAGGTTAAATGCACTGGAGAATGAGCATGGGTCTGATGATGATCCGAAGTGGAGGTTTACATTACAGTTTCCATCCATGGCACCGGTGATGCAGTTTGCGGATGATGACAGTTTGCGGAAGGAGATCTGGTTAGGTATGGGGCAGATAGGGTATAAGGGGGATTGGAATAATACGGAATTGATCTGGAGGATACTGGAGTTACGGCAAGAGAAGGCTGAGCTATTAGGGAAGAAGAATTTCCCGGATATGATACTGGAGCACCGGATGGCGAAGACAGGTCAAGCGGCGATTGATTTTACGGAGAATATGCATGCGAAGGTGGAGCCGTATTTCGAGAAGGACCAGGAGAGTCTGAAGGAGTATGTGGCGAATAAGACTGGATCTGCTGTGAGGTTGTTAGAGCCTTGGGAAAATGGTTACTGGGTAGAGAAGCGGAGGAAGGAGGAGTATGATTTTGATAGTGAGGAGCTACGTCCGTATTTCTCAGTGGATAATGTGATGGCTGGGATGTTCGAGATTACGTCTAAGATTTTTGGGATTAAGATAGAGGAGCGTGAGACTGTGTATGGTGAGGATAAGGAGGGGGCTGTTCAGGTGTGGCATGAGGATTGTTTGTATTATGATGTGTTTGATGGGGTGAGTGGTGATCTGTTAGGTTCCTTTTATGCTGACTGGCATCCACGAGCGGGTAAGCGTGGTGGGGCGTGGATGAATACGCTGAAGACTGGGTTGCCGCCGATGGATGGTAAGCCGAGAGATCCGCATGTGGGTCTGATGGTAGGGAATATGACGAAGCCTGTGGGTGATGAGCCTGCGCTGTTAGATCACAGAGAGGTGGAGACTATTTTCCATGAGTTTGGGCATTTATTACATCATGTACTGGGCGAGGCTGAGATCAAGTCGTTGTCTGGGATGAATGTTCCGTGGGATTTTGTGGAGTTACCTTCACAGATTATGGAGAATTATTGTTGGGAGCGAGAGACTCTGGATTTATTTGCGAGGCATTATGAGACTGGGGAGGTGATTCCTGATGAGTTGTTTGATAAGATGATCTCAGCGAGGAATTATATGAGTGGTTCTCAGTGTATGCGCCAGATAGGGATGCAGTTGTTAGATCTGGAGATCCATGCACATTTGGAGAAGTATAAGGGGATGGGTCTTGAGGAAATGGAGAAGAAGATTCTGGAGAAATATAGAACGGATATGGCTACTGAGTCACCGAGTGTATTGAGGAAGTTTAGTCATTTGTTCAGTGGGGCTGTGGCTTATGCATCTGGGTATTATTCTTATAAGTGGGCTGAGGTTTTAGATGCTGATGCGTTTACGCGCTTTAAGAAGGAGGGTGTTCTGAATCCTGAGACTGGGAGATCATTTAGGGATGAGATCTTGGGAGCGGGGAATACGCGACCGGCAGATGAGTCTTACCGAAAGTTCATGGGGAGAGACCCTGAGCTTAATCCTGTGCTTGAGAGGGCTGGGTTGGGTTAGAGATGGTTTTTGGAGTTATTATTTAAAGTAAAAGCGGCCCGGTAGAGTTTCTACAGGGCCGCTTTTTATTTAGAGGTGGAGATGAGGTTTAGTTCTTTTTGTTGTAGTTGCCTAGTTCTCTGATCCAGATGTTACGGAATTCGATAGGGTCTCCGTGGAACTGGAGGGTGAGTGGAGCTTTTTCTGGGTGATCTGTTGGGTATGCCGCTAGTTTTTTGTTAGTGGTAGGGCCTTTGAGTTCTTGGGCATTATGAACGACTATACCGTTGTGGATGACGGTGATGGTGGCAGGTTTGATTACTGAGCCGTCTTTGTATTCTGGAGCGGTGAAAGTGATGTCGTAACTTTGCCATTCACCTTGTGGGCGTGAGGCATTTACTAGTGGAGGGTATTGGCCGTAGAGAGCGGCAGCTTGGCCGTCTGCGTATGTGACATTGGTATGGCTTTCTTGTATTTGAACTTCATATTTACCCATTAGGAAGACTCCGCTGTTACCTCCTTTTTGGCCGCTGATTTCACGACCTGCTGGGATTTTCCATTCGAGGTGGAGTTGGCATGAGCCGTAGGATTTCTTGGTGGAGTTCTTTCCAGTCTTCGTGGCGATGAGTGAGCCATCTTTGACTGCCCATTTTTTAGTAAAAGCATCAATGTTTGTTCCGTCGAAGATGATGTCAGCGTCTGCTGGGGCAGGGGTGGTGGTGATGGATTTGGCTTCTACTTTTGTAGGGTGTGGGCGCTGTCCATCATGGACGGCATAGCCAGACCATGGTTGGATGACTTGGGCTGCGAGGGGAAGAGAGAGTGATGAGAGGAGTGGTAGTAATACGTAGTAGGCTTTCATGTTAGAGACTAAGCTAGGGATTTTTTTGATAGAGTGCAACTTTAGAATCTAGGAAATATGGCAGTGCTACGCCCGTGGTGTAGCATAGGAAGTCTGATAAGAGAAAACCTCTGCCAAGGATGAGAGCTCCGATGCGGGTGTTGCGGATTTGATTTAGCCAGTCTTGCTGGCAGAGCTGGGTGAGTTCAATGGCGAAGGAGAAGCTGAGGGCGAAGATGGCGATCTTGAGGGGGGAGAGCTTGGGGGAGATTACGCATAGTATGAAGTAAACCATGGCTGCCCAGAGGGCGTCGCCTAGATGGGTGGTGATGAAGCTGCCTTTGAGTGAGATGGGGAGATAGGATGAGCGGGTGAAGAGGCCTAGAGTGATGGTTAGGATGACGAGAGCTAGGTAGGTGGGAAGGGTTCTTGCCATAAGGATGGCTTTGACATGTCATCTGTCAATGGAGCTTGGATGATGAAAGGGCGTGGGGTGAAGCGGGAGGGTGTTGTTTCTATTTGGATCGGTTTTGGTCAAAGAGCCATGCGTGGACTTTTTTATCGCCGAGAGGTAGTGGCATGTAGGTGTGTTTGCCTTTGGGGACGATGGTGAGTTTTACTCGGTCGTCATGCTTGATGAGTGCTTTTGCTAGGATGGGTAGGCGTGTGTTTTTGTTTAGGGGGGTGTCGTCTGCGCCAACCCAGCACCAGACGGGGACTTTGAATTTACCTGCGACTTCTTTTGGAGATACGGGGCCAGAGATGGTTACTGCGCCAGCGAACCAGTCAGGTTGGCGGGCGAGGGAGCGGAATGATCCTTGTGCTCCATTTGAGAAGCCGACGAGGTATATTCTGTCGAGGTCTATGGGGAAGTTTTCTACGAGGTTTTTGATGGTTTCATCGAGTTCTTCCGTGACTTTTTCCCATCCGCCTTTGGGTGGGTAGTAGGGTTGAACGACGAAGCATGGGTTTTTTCTATAGGTGTCGTCTTTTGTCCAGATGCTTGCTAGGGTTTGGACTTTGAATTTTTGGCCAGGAGATGCGCCGTTTCTTCTGCCGTGTAGGGCGATGAGGAGAGGGTATTTCTTGTTTGATTTGATGCGTTTTTTATCTGCATAGAGCCAAAATGGTAGAGAGTTCGAGGTGGTTGGTTTTTCTTGGTGGACCCATTTTCCTTTTATGAGGTGGCTGTATTCCTTGGAGGTTTCATCTGGTGACTCAGGGAGGGATTCAGCTCTACAGATTGATGTGAGGATTATTAGAAGGAGAGGGATAAGTAGGTTTAGTGGTTTCATGAGGTGAGCTTATGTTGGTGATTTTTGTTTGTTAGACGATGTTTGAGTAATGTTGTATTTAGCCCCAGTTGATGGTTCCTGATCCTTTGCCGATTTTAGCGTCTACATTCATGAGGTCTAGGATAGAACGGTGAAGGTCGTCAATTTTTTGATCTTTAGAGGCGATGTGTCTACCTGTTTTTAGGCGGCCACCAGCATTTCCTGATAAGATGACAGGGATGTTCTTTCCGTTGTGCGCTTGTCCTGTGCTGATGTTAGATCCGAAGAGGACGAGAGAGTTTTCTAAGACGTTAGAGGAACCTTCTTTCATACTTTTAAGTTTATTGAGTAGGTAGGCATACTGTTCCATGTAGAAGGTGTTGATGGTTGTGAATTGTTTTAACTTGTCTGCCTGGAAGCTGTGGTGGGATGCTTGGTGGTGAGCACTGTTTACTCCGTCTAGGAATGACATGTTCCCGCCTCCTGTGAATCCATTACCAAAGCATAGTGTGGCCGAGCGTGTGGAGTTACTCCAGAATGATAGAGCAAGAATGTCCATCATTAGGCGACCGTATTCACGATAGGGAATTTTTGGCTGTGATTGGAAGTCTCTATTGTTACCTGACATGTGTCCGCGGATATCTCCTTTGAGGCCTAGGATGTCTTTCAGAACGTCTTCGGTGATGTTTAATCCTGAGACTGCATTTTGTTGTGCGATACGTTTTTCTACTTCACGAACGGCGGTGAAGTACTCGTCGAGTTTACTTACGTCTTCATGGCCTAGTTTTCGTTCTAAAGATTTAGCGTCTTCGAGGACTGCATCGATCACGCTGCTGTCGGGGAATTTAGAATCTTCTCTATTTACTTGTTTGGTGCCTTTTTTGTTTACGTGTTTAAATAGTCTGTCAAATGCGCGCTGTGGGTTGATCTCGTATGGGATGGGTGTGTGTGCATTTCTCCATGAGATGTGGCTGGTGTAGACTGTGGTACCGGCCATGCCATTATTTGATTTTGCTTGTCCACCTATTCCTAGTTCTAGGCTAGAGAATACAGTGGAGCTCTTTAATGCTTCGCCAATGATTTGATCAAGGCTTGGGTTGTAGACATTTACCTCACTGGATTTTTTTGTTCTAAGGGCGCTAGCACCTGTTAGAAAGCTAGATGTTCCCATGCTGTGTCCGTCACCTGGATTTCTGATTCCAGTGATGACATTGATGTCTTCTTTTAATCCATCAAGGGGTTTTAAGATTTGTGGTAGTTCTTCTAAGGCGCCTGGGTTTTTATGTTGAATCCATTCTCTGGGGTTGACGCCATTTGGCATGAAGAATGTGGCGAATCTAACAGGGTTTCCATCGGGGCTGAGTGCTCCTGTAGTAGAGGACTGGGCCATCACTTTACCGAATGGAGAAATAGACTCTAGGAATGGTAGGGCCATGGTGACGCCTGCTCCTCTGAGAAAGCCTCGGCGTGATAGGTTGGAATTACTTCTACTCATGATAAGAATGGTTTAAATTTATTATTTCTTTGGGTTTACTCGGTTAAGGAAAGGTTCACTGGTTACTACGGACATGATGAGGGTGTGCATGCTGCCTTGATCTTTCATGACTTGTTTTTGTATTTTGAAGGTGGTGGGGCGATCGTATGGTGTCAGTTCACGACCTAGGGCGTAGGATAGAAATTTTTCCGCTGCGTGATGTGCGAATTCGTCTTTACGCGTGAGGAGTATTTTTTTGAGCTGTGCTGGGCCGCTGAATTTTTGTCCATCTGGGGTTTCTCCAGAGGTGTCAATTTTTGCGCCATTTTGGGTAGTGCGCCAGCGGCCGATGGCATCGAAGTTCTCTAGGCCAAAACCAAGGGGGTCGATGAGGGTGTGGCATGCTCGGCAATCTGGGCTTTCGGCGTGAAACTTGAGAGTTTCACGGATTGTTTTGGTTTTAAGCTGAACGTCATCGGTAGGGAGTTGTTCTAT
>JALZVD010000002.1 GCA_023300205.1 Akkermansiaceae bacterium
AGCGCCCTCAAGATCCATCTTATTAGCCACAATAATCCACTCAAACTTAGCCAAGTCCTCATCATACATACTAATCTCAGTTCGTAGAATCTCTAAATCCTCAATCGGATCTCGCCCATCTACACCACCCATATCGATCACAAAGAGTAACACATGGCAACGCGTAATATGCCTCAGAAATTCATGCCCTAAACCTCTATTCTCATGCGCCCCCTCAATAAGCCCCGGGATATCAGCCACAGTACAGCGCTTAAATCCAGGAAACTCAACCACACCAACCATCGGCTTAAGCGTAGTAAACGGATACGAACCTATCTTAGGCTCAGCAGCAGATAACTTGCTAACCAATGTAGACTTACCAGCATTAGGAAAACCCACCATCCCCGCATCAGCGATCCTTCTTAGCTCAAAATAATACACCCCTTCTTCACCCTCTGTCCCCAGCGTATGCTCTTCAGGTGAACGGTTTACAGAAGACTTATAATGGAAATTCCCCTTTCCTCCCTTTCCACCACTGCATAGCAAAAATTCATCGCCATACTTCGTAAGATCAGCAATCGGATCTAAATCAATGCCATCTCCACGCTCCATCTCCACAGCATCCTTGATCGTTAGCGCAGGGCTCTTATAAATCACAGTCCCAGGTGGAACTTTAGCGATTCTAGTCTTCCCGCTCTTGCCATGCTTGCGCTGGCCTGCTCCATGAACACCACTCTTAGCTACAACCTTAGGATCGTAGAAAAATTCCTTCAAATTATCAGTGTGAGGACTCACTTGCAAGATGATATCACCTCCATTACCGCCATCCCCTCCATCAGGTCCACCCTTTGGCCTAAACTTCTCCCTACGGAAATGAACCACACCATTACCGCCATCGCCGGCCTTACAATAAACTCTTATATTATCTACAAACATCGTTCTGGAATTCTCTTTAAAATTGGTTAAATACTTGGGGAACTGGCATCGTTTACCAGAAATATCCATCGACGCAACGTCAATTCAACACAAAAAGTCCTAAATCACAGATAATTGCCTTGATTAACCATCTTTCTAACCCCATAAGCCCGCTCTATTTTCATCACACCTTAAAGCTAACATGTCTAACACACTCAAAATAGCACTACCTAAAGGATCACTCCAAGAGCCCACAATCGCGCTCCTAGAAAAGGCAGGCTACAACGTCTACCTCTCTGACCGTGGCTTACGCCCGTCATCTGATGACTCAGAGCTAGATATCTACCTCATCCGCGCCCAAGAAATCGCCAGATACATCGACTCTGGATTCCTCGACTGTGGCATCACAGGGCTAGACTGGGCATACGAGAATCGTGCAGACCTCGTAGACCTCGCTGAGCTACCATACTCACGCGCCACCACACGCCCTACGAAATGGGTCCTCGTAGTCCCTGAAGACTCCCCTATTCAATCCGTTCATGACCTCGAAGGCAAACGCATCGCCACAGAAGGTATAGGCATCACCGAGCGTTACCTAGAAGAAAAAGGCGTCACAGCTGAAGTCGAGTTCTCATGGGGTGCCACAGAAGTAAAAGTCCCTGACCTCGTAGACGCCATCGTAGACGTCACTGAGACCGGAAATTCCATCCGCGCAAACAAACTTCGTATCGTAGACACACTACTCACATCATTCCCTCACTTCTACTCCAGCAAGCCAGCCCAGGAAGACGAATTCAAGAGAAATAAGATGGCGAACATCGTCCTCATGCTCAAAGCAGCACTCGAAGCACGTGATAAAGTAGGTTTAAAAATGAACTTACCCGAAAAATCCTTGCAAAATGTCCTAGAAGCATTACCGTCCCTCCGCCGACCTACTATTTCTCAGCTAGCTGAAGAAGGCTGGGTAGCAGTTGAGACAGTGATTGAGGAATCCATCGCCCGCCAAATCATCCCTACATTAAAGGACCTAGGCGCAGAAGGAATCATCGAGTATCCGCTCAATAAACTCGTTCACTAATCGAACAATCTAACAACAAACAGTAATTAACCATCATGGGAAACCTAAAGAAAAAGCGTAAGACTAAGATCAACAAGCACAAGCGCAAGAAACGCCAAAAGGCGAATCGCCACAAGAAGCGCCTTCGTTATAAGTCATAATTATTTGACAAACTAACAACAAATTCAAACCATAAAGGGACGTAGATTCATTCTACGTCCCTTTTTTTTATCACAAACACCCAAATTCACCAAAAACTCAAAACCTTTTCCACATGCAAGACGCCCACCTACACCTCCAAGACCCCAGACTAAAAGAAAACCAAGACCTAGACTCCATCATCTGCCAAATGCGCGCCACAGGCATCACCAGATGCGTCGTAAATGGAACCTCACCAGATGACTGGTCACAAGTCAGCAAACTCGCACAGCAGCACCCAGAACTCATCATCCCATCCTACGGACTCCACCCATGGAAAACCCCCTGCCGCTCAGACTGGAAACCACTCCTTCGTCAATATCTAGAAAAGACAGAAACGCCCTGCATCGGCGAATGCGGCCTAGACCGCTGGATGCCAGAATATGACACCTCAGCTCAAGAAGACGCCTTCAATTTTCAACTAGATCTAGCCTGCGAACTCAATGCTCCCATCACCATTCACATCCTCAAAGCCTGGGGCTGGTTCATCGACATCCTCCGCCACAGAAAAGCAAAACCCCAACCTACACACCCCCCTTTTCCACACCGTGGCTTCCTACTCCACTCCTACAATGGCTCCGCCGACCTCATCTCTGAACTAGTCGATGCTGGCGCCTACTTCTCCTTCTCAGGTTATTACTTAACTGACTTAAAATATAAACAATTACAAATATTTACACGCATTCCCATAAAACGATTATTAATTGAGACTGACGCCCCTGACATGCTACCACCACAGCATCTCATCACCCATCCACTCCCTTATTCAACCGCCTCAGAATTAAACAACCAACCCATCAACCA
>JALZVD010000003.1 GCA_023300205.1 Akkermansiaceae bacterium
AAAAAAAGACCCAATCAAGTGATTGGGTCTCCCAGGCAAGGCCTTTTTTTCATACTAATTCAATCTTGTATCACTTAAATTTCTTTACCGTTATGTAGATTGACCTGAATATAAAACGACTAGGTGCGGCTATATGCTGCTTGATTGTTAAATGAAAAGCAAAAGGGGAATACTCGTTGAGTATTCCCCTTTATTTATAAAGAAATGATGTTCATTAATAATAATCTACAAAAAAGTAGATTTTATTAGCACGAACAAAATTTACTATTCAAATGGTGCTACTAGATCAGATGTTCTATTATCAACAATAATCCTGTTAAGATTATGCATCATAGTAGCTGTTCCAGCTGCTGCATCAAATTCAAATGCGTCTAACTCTGTAGCAATAGAAGAAATAAATCCTGGAATTACAGGAATTATATCAGATGGAGACACATTTGGATTAATTCTGAATTCAACATCTGAAGTAACGAATCTAATTCCTAAATCTGCCATTCTTCTTCCTTCAGCAATGAAAATCTCTTGCCTCATAAGATAAAGCATTTCTAAAGCCTCTTCTGCATTTGCAATAGCGTCAACCATTGGTACAGTTACAGATGTACCTGAAACTACAGGAACAGTAACCTCACCATCATTTCTATCCAAGACTAAACCAGCACGTGCCATATCGCCACTAGCTGCTGCTACAACTACAGTAGCTGTATCAGGTCTAGATCCAGGAAAATCTTGGCTCCTTCCTTCCGCAGCATCATTAAATGTAGCCGTAGGTCTTGTTGCAACAAGCCCTATTACATCCCTCATTGTCTGTTGTGCACCAGCAAGATCTCCAGCAGCAATAGCCGCTTCAATAATAATCAAGTGTGCTTCTTCAATCTTTAAAATTGGAACACCAAGCTCAACAGTAGCATTAGAACCATTATATTTTGGATCTAAGAAATCTAAACGAGGAAGAGGTTGTAAATCATCAAATGTACCTCTATCAAATATTGCATCCTGCATAGCATTAGTAGGTCCATTAGTTGCATCAAAGTCTGCGAATCTAACAAATGCAGGATCGCTTGCGATAGCAGCATTTGAAAACTGAACCGCTTGAGCACTATTTCCTAATCTATAGTGTGCTCTTGCAGCACCAAGATTTGCAGACGTAATAGTTGCTACATCAGTAGTACCAGCAATGGCTGCTTCAAAACTTGCTACAGCAGCATTTAGATGAGTCGCTGCATCCAAAACTGGACCACCTGGCTCACCTGGAACAGATGTAAAATTCTCTCCGAATAAAAGAGATGACATTCCAATAAAGAAATTGAATTCTGCGATTTGCTCAGGAGTACTAGTCTCATCACCTGGGGCAATCACATCTCTTCCTACAAGAGCTAACTCTCTTAATCTATGTATATCAAACTGTGTATCATCAATATCGTTATCAGTAGCATCAATCGCTAGATTATCCAAAAACTGATTGAAGAAAGTTTGTGTATTTGTATAGTTATCTGAAGCAATTTCAGAGATAACTACGAGTTCATTCATTGCTAAAGAAAGCTGACGTTCAGCACCTACCAAAATACTTTGGCTTGAACTAGCCGTTCCTATTACTGCATCAACAGCCAAATCTGGATTGACTGGACTAAATGCATCCTCGGGATCTTCGCAAGCATTGAAAGTAAAAGCTAAGGCTAATACCATGAGGATTGAAAAAATATTTTTTATCATAATATATTATTTTTTTATACTAAAATAAGTGTGCATTGGAAAATGGGTTATCAAAATTGAATTAAGAATTCAGCCCCATTTATAATCTATTGCATAATTTATCTTAATAGCTTTTCAAATTATTAAAGAGAAACTTTTACAGAAAAGATAATTTGCTTTGGAGAAGATTCTGTTCCAAAACCAAATCCACCCACAGCAAAACCACCTTGTTCTGCAATACCTGAACCTGTTACTTCAGGATCAAAAGTAGAGTTAGCTGTAACAAACGGGTTTCTGAAATTCAGCCCTACTTGTAGTCTTCTTAACTTTTCAATATTTGCTGTGTCGAAATTGTATGAAATTCCAATATTTCTAACCTTGAAAAAGTTAGCATCTTCAACAAAAAGCCCTGCCAAATCAAAGAAACTTTCTCCAAGTGCATTCTCAGGAATACGATCTTCATCTTGCACTCCTCCGAAAAATCTTAATACATCATCCACGTTTACCCCTTGCGCACCATATTGGTAATCAGCACTTGCAAAAACACTTAGTCCTTTCCAAGAAAAATCTAAACCAAAATTACCATAACCATCAGGATTTGGATCTCCCAAGAAAGCGTTGTTCTCCACTTCAATCACATTTCCTTCGCCATCAATTATAGGATTGTTTCCTCTGAAATATCCTAGTGGTTGACCTTCAGAAACGAATGAACCTAAGAATGTAAATCCACCAACTACAAATTCAGGTAGTCCTCCAGCATCTGTTACTAGATTCTCATTTGTTGTTAAAGAAGCACTCAATGTTAATTTGAAATCATCATTATTTAAGACATCACCCGCAAGCGCAAATTCAAATCCTTTATTTTCAATTTCTCCTAAATTGACATCTTGATTCAATTGTCCTGAGGATGGGCTACTAGGAGGGGCAAATATTGCATTCTGTGTTTCGTTATCATAGTATGTAATACCAAATCTAACTCTACCCTCAAGGAAACTCATATCCGCTCCTACCTCAAATGAATTAACTGTTTCAACACTCAAAGTTGAATTTCCAGGATTACCGAAAGTAAATGAAGGTTGTCCTAAAAATGGATTAACTGCAAATTCTGTATCCGATGCAAAAGCATTAGGGAACTGAGTAGCCTGTCCATAATTGGCTCTTACTTGAAAACGAGTTAAGATATCGCTAATACCACTATCTTGGATAAAGCTTTCATCAGTCAAACTATATGTTAAACCTACACTGTAAATATCTACTAATCCTATGTCGTCTCCAAAAGCAGAGTTCCCATCAAATCTTACTTTACCATCAATAAATAATTTATTCTGGAAGCCTATATTTTGTGAAAAGTAAAATCCTCCAAAAATGGTTTCACGTACTGCATCTACAGAAGAAGTTTCAGCAGAGTTATTAATAGTTTGTGAACCTTCTGTTACGTTAAGAGCACTTAATAAGTACTGCTCATCACGTTGTCTGAATAATTGCCCCCCTGCACCTGATACAAATGAAAAATCTCCAACATCAAACCTATACTGTAATCCAAGGTCGGTCGTAATACCAGTAAAATTACGCGTTGCGATATCAATTGTACCTGCATCTACAGTACCTGGAGCTTCAGAACCTTTAGAAATAAGTAGCGCATTTGTTGCAATTTCTCTTTGTCTTGAAAATCTATCATCCAATCCAACAGTAAGGTTTGCAGTGAAATTCTTGAATGGTGTCCAAGATAATGCGTTAGATAAAGTAAAACGTCTTACTGCCTCCGTAATGTCTGTATTTTCAGCTTGTAGAGCAAGATTCTCTTTTAATTCTTCAAAAGCCGTAGCTTCTAAAGTATCTACATTCCCAAATGATCCACCTTCTATGTTACCAAATCTAGCAAAACTAGTATTTGCATTGTAATCACGAGTAAAATAGTTACTTGTAAAGGCAGCACTACCTGTATAGGTTAGTTTTTCACCAATCTTAGATTGTACAGTACTTCTTAAACCAATTCTACGGTTTTCGTTTACTGCATTAAATCCATTTTCATCATATAAATTTGCTGAGAAGTTAAATGTAGTTCTATCATTACCGCCATCAACACCAAATCTATAGTTTTGAGAAGTCCCACTCTCGAAAACCAAATCTTTTGTTCTTTCGAATCTCAAAAATTCTGTTTCTCCTCTGATGGTTCCGACTTGTGCTTCAGCATTAAATCTTGTTTGTCCTGATTTTCCTTTTTTAGTGAAGATTTGAATTACACCATTCGCTGCATCTGTACCATATAATGTAGATGCTGCTCCACCACGAATAAATTCAATTCTTTCAATACTTTCTACAGGAATATCTGCTAATGCTGAACTATTCGCACCACCAGTACCAATGTTAAGATCTGGACGTGAATTCAGATTATCCACTCTAACTCCATCAATAAGAATAACTGGTGTAGTTGCTGACTGTGCAGAGATAGGTCCTCTGTTTCTAATAAGCGAAGCAGAACCCGATTGTCCAGACGATGACGTTACCTGTACACCTCCCAATCTAGATTGTAGCAATTGATCCAATTGGACTACTGGAGCAGCCTCAATTTCTTCAGCTGTAATTACATCAACTTGACTTGTCAATCTTTTCTTTTCAATACCTACCCCTTGTCCAGTAACTACTATTTCTGACAATTCGATTCCTTGTACCATTGTTATATCAACAACGTTACTTGCGCCTAAAGTAATTTCCTTCGTGTCAAACCCAGTATAACTGACTACGAGTGTAGTTACGTCATCAGCAATATTCAACGAGTAAGTACCGTCAACTTCTGTAATGGTACCCACAGTTGTTCCT
>JALZVD010000004.1 GCA_023300205.1 Akkermansiaceae bacterium
AAATCCTCGACCCACATCCGCACCAAGCACCAATCATTCCGCAACCACCTCGCCACCCTCGCCGAGAACCACCAGCGCTCCTCTAAAGCCGGAATCCGCAAGCTCAAGCGGCAGTGGAAAAATCGCGAAATCATCCCCGCCTACGAGGACTTCCCAAACTGGCCCGCCTTCCCCGATGGCTGGAGTGACCGCAACCTCGCCCGCATCGTCCAGGAGGAGTGCGACACCCGCGCCCTCCAATCCCTCCGCCACGGGACCAGCAGTAAAACCAACTACATGCTCCCCCAAGTCCACCTCACCCGCGTCGGCCTCTACCCCGGAGCCGTCTACCAGATCGACGACGTCTGGCACGATAATTTCGTCACCCTCGGCGGATCCGCCAGCCCCGTCCGCGTCCTAGAGCTAGGCGTCATGGATCTCTTCTCCGGGTGTCGCTTCCACTGGGGCATGAAGCCCCGCATCCGCCGAGACGATGGAACGTTCCAAAACCTCAACGAACGCGACATGCGTTTCTTCCTCGCCGCCCTCCTCCTCAACTTCGGCTACTCAGAACGTGGCACCCAACTCATGGTCGAGCACGGCACCGCCGCCGTTCGCGAAGACGTCGAAAAAATCCTCTACGACGACACCGGCGGAGCCGTCTCCGTAGTTCGCCAGCCAATCGAAGGGGGCCAGCAGGCCCTCTGCAACTACTGGCCCGGATCCGAGGGCGGTAACTTCCGCGCCAAAGCCTCGCTCGAAAGCCTACACAACCTCATCCACAACGACCTCTCAGACATCGCCCTGCAAACCGGAAAGAACAAGGACTCCCGCCCCGTCACCACCGACCGCCAACTCTCCTACATCACCAAGATCATCAAGAGCGTCGCCAAGGTCAACCCCGGCGCGCTCGATGCCCTCCAGCTCCCCGGCATGGATTTCCACAGCCAATTCGTCCCCTTCGTAAACGATTACTACCGCTTCGGCCTCAACCCCCGCACCGACCACAACCTTCAAGGATGGCGCGAACTCGGCCACCTCGTCACCGAATACACCGCACTCCCTGGCAGTGATCAATTCCTCAGCGCCGCCCAATTCCTCGCGCTTCCAGAAGTGTCCCGCCTCGCCATCGGCGAAGCCGCCAGAACAAACCCAAAAGACTACAGCCGAAAGCGTAACCTTAGTCCTCAAGAAGTGTGGGCGCCCGCCGTCGCTGACCTCAAAAAGATCCAAGCTCACACCATCTGCGACATCCTCTCAAAAGACCTCGCCCGCGAAGTCACCGTAAAGGGGGCCTACATCGAATTCTCAGACCAAGAAATCGCCCCCGAAAAGCTCCTCTACAAAACCACCCTCCACACCCTAGACGGCGCACTCCGAGAACTACCGAACGGCCAGACCTACTCCGCATTCGCCAACCCATTCGCCGACCGCTGGCTCTTCATCTGTGATGCCAAAGGCACCTGCCTCGGCACCTGCGAGCTCGTCAGCCGCACCTCCTACACCGACGCCCCCGCCATCCGCGAAGCCTCAGCCACCAAACGCCAAAGAGTCGCCGACATCCTCGAACCATCCCGCCAACGCCAAGCAGGACGCGTCGAAGAAACCAGACTCCTTAAACAACACAACTCCCGCCTCAAAGCAGGAGAAGCCACCACCCCGCAAGAACGCCGCAGCCACTCCGCAACCAAAGCCGCAGCCACCCGATTCGAAACCAAAGCAGACACCATCCTAGAAGACGCCTTTTCCGCTAACTCCCAGACCGAAGAGGCCGATGCCCTCCCAGATCTCAAATTCTAAGCCAAAAACAACCAACCAAAATATTCCCATGTCAAAATTCCCAACAGATCCAAAACTCCGCGAAGCCCTCCTAAAGCACCGCACCGACCACAGCCTCTCCAACCCTCAACTCGCGAAGGCGTTAGGAGTCGGTTCCACCTTCGTTTCCAAATACATAAACGACAATCTCGACCACAACCCAAAGGACTTCGACGTCCGCGCCTGGGACATGCTCAAAGCCCTCACCGAGCGCCTAGAAATGACCCGTGACATCTTCGTCTGCGGATTCACCAAAGCAATCCACGGCCGCATTGATTTCATCCGTAAAACCGCCGACATCGGCTACCTCTCCAGCGACTCCGGATTCGGCAAGACCTCCGCCGCAAAACTCTACCAAAAAAACAACCCCTCCAGCATCTACGCCTGCCTCTCCGACCGCACCCGCGAAGGCAAGCAAGTCGAGGCCGCGATCTTCAACTCCGTCGAAAACCGCGACTGGAAAGGCAACCACTCCCGCTGGGACTTCCTCGTCGAACGCCTCCGCGAATCCTCCCGCGTCCTACTCATCGACAACGCCCAGCGCCTCGGCCTCTCCGGCGTCCGCTGGCTCTGCGACTTCCGCGACGAAACCGAATGCCCCATCGTCCTCTTCGTCCAAGACGGATTCCAAGACCGCGTCAAAAGCGACCCCGCCGTCACCTCCCGCATGGGCCTCGCTAAACACCTCGCCCCCACCAGCGCCGAGATTGCCAAAAACGCCCCCCGCGTCGTCGCCCAAGAGGCCACCATCGAGCAAGCTCAAGAAGTCTCCGACCTCGCCGTCATCGTTGCCAAGAAGCCCGGCCACTACCGCGCCGTCCGCAAACAATCCCTCCTTGCCACTATCCTCCTAGACAGCAACCCAGAAATCAAAGACTTCCGCACCGCCTTCCGCATCGCTCATCAAGAACTCAACCGCGACTACGACCTCCCAGCCTAACACACAAAACCAATGCCCGAACCAGCCTCATCAGAACCACCCTGCCCACGCTGCAACGG
>JALZVD010000005.1 GCA_023300205.1 Akkermansiaceae bacterium
CTCATCGGACTCCTAGTAAACATCATCATCCTCTTCGGAGCCATGGCAGCATTTGGCGCATCATTCACCCTACCAGGTATCGCAGGCATCATCCTCACCATCGGTGTAGCAGTAGATGCAAACGTCCTCATCTACGAGCGCATGAGAGAAGAACTAGACCGCGGAAAATCAGTCAAAGCCGCCATCTCAGCAGCCTACGAAAAAGCCTTCGTGGCCATCTTCGATGCCAACGTAACCACACTCATCACCGCCGTCATCCTCTTCTGGCAAGCATCAGGATCAGTCAAAGGATTCGCCGTTACACTCACCATCGGTATCCTCGGCACACTACTCGCCTCACTACTCTGCACACGTGTCCTCTTCTGGTGGGCATCAGACCTCGGCATCCTCAAGAACATCAAGTTCATGAACCTAGTCCCTAAAAGAGCCATCGACTTCCTCAGCAAGCGTAAAGCAGCATTCACACTCTCTATCTTACTCATCGTTGGCGGCCTAGTATTCATAGGTATTAAAGGGAAAGACAACCTCGGAATCGACTTCACAGGCGGTAACATCACCCGCTTCTCAGTCCCAGATGGCCAAGAAGTTAACCAAGCCGAGCTCAATAACATCATCTCAGGAATCAAACTCAGCAAGAACCACTCACTCCAAGTTGAGCAACCTACCGGATCTGCACCCATCATCGCCATTAAGAGTGATCCCGTAGACACCCAGAACATCATCGATGCCATCAGAGCCTCAGTACCAGGCTTCAATGAAAAAGTAGACTACATCGACAACGCCGGCACCAATCAGAAGAAATTCGTAGTCCAAGCAAACTCAGAAAGCGTCAGTGCTACAATGGGTGGAGAATTCCTAAGAAATGCCATCTACGCACTCATCTTCGGACTCTTCGCAGTCATGATCTACATCACAGTCAGATTCGAGTTCTCATTCGCAGTCGGAGCATTCTTTGCCCTACTCCATGACATCCTCATCTGTCTTGGCATCCTATTCATGATCGGTGATGAGCTTTCACTCATCCACATCGGCGCATTCCTCACCATTGCAGGATACTCCATCAATGACACCATCGTCGTATTTGATCGTATCCGTGAAAGCCTACAGAACCAGCGCGGCGAAGTAAAAGACATTATGAACGCAGCTATCAGCGCCACCCTCTCAAGAACAGTACTAACATCGGTAACCACATTCACAGCCGTCCTAGTCCTCTTCTTCTTCGGCGGCAAGGCACTCTCAGACTTCTCACTCACCATCATGATCGGAGTCGTCGTAGGAACCTACTCATCCATCTTCATCGCCTCACCCATCGTTTACCTCTTCTCTAAATACAGAGGCATCAACCTCCGCCGCGAGCTACTAGACGCAAACCTAGAAGCAGAGATCAACCCCGCTGCAGGCAAGTAAAAGAGAAAGAATCAAACATAGATTTCCCAACAGCACCATAAGGCTAAGTCCTTATCGGTGCTTTTTTCTTTCACAGCCCCCTCTAGGCTCAGTATATTTATGAAATTCCACACCGCACTAATCACAGCCTTAATTTCCATCACAGCCAGCTTAGTCTCCCATAGTGCACACGCCCAAGAACCCACACCACTCCCAGTAACCAAAGGCCTCCACCTTGACCTAAACGCAAAAAAAGGCGTAGAAATCGTAGACGGTAACCGCGTCAAATCATAGAAAAACCAAGTCCAAGACAACACCATAGACCTCTTCGTCAAACAAGATCTAGGCCACGACAAAAAACCAAAAAAGTACCGTCCTAAATTAGGCCCAGGATCTGGTCGCCCCACCCTCAAAAAAATGTAGCAGCCATCGGCGGAAACAACACCCTCATCTTCGAACACCCCCTAACTTACACAGAACTAACCACCACCCCCAACTCCCTAAAATCAGACTACAACATCAAATAACATCCTACTCCAAACCAAACCCTCACTCCCTAAATCTAAGCAGGGAGTGAGCTCCTGATGCTAGATCGCCAAATCCAAACTAGCATCACTCAAAATCAGGATAGCACTTCGCCCTTACTCCACAGTAACACTCTTCGCCAAGTTCCTAGGCTGATCAATCGGGCATCCTCTCAGACGCGCAACATGATAGGAGAACAACTGAAGCGCAACAGTACTAGTGACCGTAGCCGTATAATGCGGACTCATAGGCACCTCAATATACCAATCACAATTCGCCTTAGCATCCTCATCACCCTCAGTGATCACACCCAGAACTGGTGACTTCCTTGCACGGCACTCCTCCACATTTCCAAGAGTCTTCTCCTTACCTGGACCCTCATTCAGTAGAGCGACAACCGGCATAGATTCTTCTAACAGAGCAATAGGACCATGCTTCAACTCAGCCGCATGATAAGCCTCCGCATGGATATAAGAAATCTCCTTAATCTTCAGAGCTCCCTCAAGCGCTACTGGATAGAGATACCCTCTACCAATATAGAACATATTATCATACTCCACAAAGTCCGCTGCGATCTCTGCAATACGATCATTCTGCTTCAGAACCTCCTCAACAAGCTCAGGAATACGATTAATCTCTTCAGCGATCTTGATTCCCTCCTCTTGAGAAAGCCTGCGGCTACGTGCAAATTTCAGCGCTATCATTAGCAGCACTGACACCTGACAAGTGAACGCCTTAGTAGACGCCACACTGATCTCAGGACCTGCATGAAGATAAATTCCTCTACCAGTTTCACGTGCAATAGTAGAACCCACCACATTGACCAGTCCAGCTACCAAAGCCCCCTTATCCTGTGCCTCGCGGACAGCAGCTAAAGTATCTGCAGTCTCTCCGGACTGACTGATCGCCACCACCATATCCTTACTCCCCACAATAGGGTTTCTATAACGGAATTCCGCAGCCTGCTCCACCTCTGACAACATCCCAGCAAAATCTTCAACTGCATACTCACCTACCAGCCCTGCATTCATCGAAGTTCCACAACCAATAATCAATAAACGCTGTAAATC
>JALZVD010000006.1 GCA_023300205.1 Akkermansiaceae bacterium
CTAACTTCTTTATCCTCTCATCATAATGCTCATCCCTACTCACATTACACTCAAGCATCTGCCCTATCTTCACCTTAGCATTCGATAAATTAGGCCGTATTTCCTCTCGTATGAATCCCCCCACCAGACTCTTCAGCTCCAAATCTGCCTCATAAAAAACCTTCCTACCCTCCATCCCATCCACCTCATTAATCGCCCCTAATGTCCGCAACATCTTCAGCCCCTGACTACCACTACCCTTACTCATACCAAGCCTCTCTACCAGATCATCCAGTGACAAAGCCTCCTTACTAATAAATAATGACCCATAGATCTCACCCACACTCTTTGGTAACCCTAACACCTTCACCGTATCCGCAAAAAATTCGCGCACCATACCCTCCAACTCTATATTCTCACCGCTAGTATTCGTCTCTTTACTTTCAAGCATCACAAAATTAGTATCTTAAAAGCCATTTCTGTTCAAATTAAAATGAACTTTAAGACACACTCATCCCAAACAACAACAAAAATGAGACAAGTAGCTCCCTGACATAACTTCATATCATCACGCCATACACACCTCATATAGCTCATTGCATTCCCACAAGAATAAGTCTAATTTTTCATCATACAAAAACGTATCTACACCCACACATGACGTCCCGCACACACACACACCATCAAACCATAAGAAACATCCTCTTAGCATACCCTCTCGCCCTCATCATCCTATTAAACACCGCACTCGCCCAAACAAAAACTCAACCCACACACCCACACACCCTCATCATCCAGCAAAGCATCGCCCTCATGGAGCAAGCAAAATGGCAGCAAACCCTAGACATCCTCAACCCACTCATCACACAAAACAAAGACTCTGGCATCAAAAAACACGGCGCTAAATTTGCCACTACCCACTACTACAAAGGACTCTGCCTACTCAAGCTAGCCCAAGCAGCAAACAAACAACAAGCCCCCTCACTCTACCAAGCCGCCATCAAATCATTCACCCAATGCCACACCGTCAACCCCCCAAACGACCCCTCAAACACCTACCGAGTTAAATCACTCCTCCTACGTGCAAACGCCCAGCAAGCCCTTGGCCAATACCAACTCGCCATCCACTCCTACCGCCTCTTCCTCCATCAGCGCAACAAAACCCTAGACCCATACAACCTCAGCGACTTCAACATCAACCTAGCCATCTGCCTCTGGAAAAATCCACCCACACCACAAAACCCAAAAGAAGCCCAACAAGCCATCAAACTCATCCAGCAATCCCTCCTCTACAGCGGCAGAAACAAACCCAGCCCCCACGCCACAATCACCGCCCTCCGCACCCTCACAGACATCAGTATCAGCACCCAGAATGACACCCTCATCCCCTCCACCATCAACCAAACCCTAACCTCCATCCCCGCTAACCTCACCCTCCCCCAAGACCCAGAAACCTCTACCCAACTACTCACCACACTCTCCAACCTCATCCTCACCACCGCCCAGAAAAACCTCCCCCTAACATCCCTCCACCTCACCGCCCTCATCCCAGATATCCAGCTCTACGCCACAGCCCTAGAACTCCCCTCCACACTTACCAACAACCCTACCCACCTAAATTTAGACCAAAACCAAAACCTAAAAAACGCCACCCTCATCGCCCTCCAAGCACGCGCCATATCATACCAAAACACCAACCACCTCAAAAAAGCACTCACCCTCTACACCCTCATCCTAGACAAATTCCCAGACACCCCAACCCCCGCCCAACAACCCAACAACCTCTACAACCTAGCCCGCATCGCAGCCCAAGCAGGAGCCACAGACACCGCCATCACAAAAGCCCGCCAATTCCTAGAAACCTACCCAGACCACCCCCTCCACACACCCACCCTCACCATTCTCCTAAACTCCCTCTACCACTCACAACAATACCAACAAGCACTCACCCTAGCCTCACAAATCCTCACCACCACCAAACCTCAACCCCACTCACCATCCACCCAAGCACTCCTCCAAGCAGCCACCTTTATCCAGCCTGCATCCCACTACTACCTCGGAGACTACACCCTCGCCTCCACCCTCCTCTCCCCACTCCAAGAACATCCAGAAAACCCCTACCACACAGACGCCACCTACCTCTACGCCGCCGCCCAGAACCAGCTCCTCCACTGGGACACCTCCATCCCTCTACTCAGAAAATTCATCACCCTACACACCAACCCAGACACCCCTAAAAACACCTCCATCTACACCCCCTTCGCCTACTACCAGATCGCCTACGCACACTATTCCCAGAACCAACCACACTCAGCCATCCTCACCCTCCTCCCCTTCACCCTAAACATCCCCTTCGCAGACACCTTCAATAAACACACCCTCACCACCAGCCAGATCTCACCATCAGCCGCCATACTACTAGCAAACACCCACCTCACCCTAAACCTACCAGAATCAAGAAACACCGCCGTCTCACTCTACCAAACCGCCATCAAACTAGCCTCAGAAAACCACAACACCCAAGCACGTGATGAAGCCTACTACCTCATCACCAACCTCCTAGGAAAACCCCTCTGGGACGGCCTCACCAACCATCGACTAAAAGAAACCATCCCCCACTACCTAAACTTCACCGCCCTCCCAGACGCCCAGAACTCCCCCTACTACACCCAGATCCTCACCGCATCCATCACCGCCCTAGAAAAGTCAGACACCTCAGAACCCGTCCACCTCCTCCTCAGAGACAACCTCTTCACCCACAACAACCAACCCAACACCCCCGGCATAGAAACAGCCCTACAAACCTACCTATACTACCTCAGAAAAAATAACCTCACCACCACAGAAATCATCCGCACACTAACAGAACGCATCAACACCACCCCATCAGCCTACCACCAAGCCCTCATCATCACCGCCCAGCTAGAAACCCTACAACACAACCAGAAACACACCCCAAACCAACAAACAAAAGACCACATCAACCTACTCTACCAAGACCTCATCTCCCAATACCGCACCCAAGACCTAGACAACTTCACCACCCTAAAAATCGCCAACCACCTCGCCACAACGAACAACCTAACACAAGCCACCACCTACTACAACTCCATCATTAACAGCACCTCCAACATCAAAAAAATCGAAGCCCAGCTAGGCCTCGCCATCCTACTCGCCAACCCCAAGAACACCCCATCACCAAAACAGCTCACCAACGCCAAACAACAACTCACCACCATCCTAAACAACCCCTTCACCCCCCCCGCACCCCGCGCCTCAGCACACTACCACCTCATCCAGCTACTCACACACTCACAACCTCAAGACTGGCCACAAATACAAACCCACGCACTCACCTACCTCACCTACCCACTCAGCGTAAAAACCCACAACCAAAAAATCCAACAAACCCTCGCACTCGCCTACGACAAACAACAAAAAACCAACCTAGCCATCTCCGCATACACCCACACCTGGGTAACCAGCTTCTTCAGCATCCAGCACTCCGCACCCGCACTACACCGCGCATGCCAGCTCCTCTGGGAAAGAAACAACCCCCCGCACCCAGCCATCAACCAAGGAAAATCTGACCGCCAGCTCGCCTACGAGACCGCCTACAAATACATTCGTAAGACAAAAGACCACCTAGACCAGCGCCGCGACTCACTCCCCCAAGCAGCCATCCACACATGGCAAACCATCAAACAAAACGCCACAAAAAACTACCCCCAAGACCCCACCATCAAACCCTTCCAAGGCCAACCCTAATCCCTAAAGTCCATAATCACCCAGCACTACCCCCCCATACTCTTACCATGAGCCACCGGCCTCCCCTCATCATCCACCAGCACAAACACAATCTTCTCGATCGATAAAATAACCTGCTTCGTATTCTTATTCCGCGTGATACTCTTCATCGTCACCGAACTCGTCCCAAAAGAAACCGCCTCAAACCCTATCTCGATCACATCCCCATGCCTTGCAGAACTCACAAAGTTAATCTCTGACACAAACTTCGTCACCAGATTCTTCTCCCCCAACTGGCACATCGCAAAAATCGCAGCCTCCTCATCGATCCACGCCAACAACCGCCCACCAAACAACGTATGATGCGCATTCAGATCCTCAGGCTTAATCCACTTTCGAGTATAAAAATTCATACCCCACTACAAACAAACCCTCACAACAACCACAAACCCAAATCCTGACATCAAAAAGTAAAACAACTCGCAAACCCTCAACTCCTAAGCTAGGATAACCAAACACAACAACACACCATCATGAAAAATATTCCAACCATCATCAGCGCACTACTCGGCCTAGCATTCATCACCTTCGGACTCAACCATTGGCTCAGCTTCATGCCAAAGGGTGACGGCACACCACCCTCACCAGAAACCATCGCATTCTTCAAAGCCACAGGGAAAGGCTTCATGGACTTCGTCAAACTCCTAGAAATCATCGCCGGCATCCTCCTAATCATCCCCAAGACCCGCAACTGGGGACTCCTCATCATCGGCCCCATCATCCTCAACATCATCGCCGTAAACATCTTCGTCATGGGCGGAACAAAAGTCTTCCAGCCACCACTCATCCTACTATCACTCATGGCCGCCTACCTCCTCTTCACAGCCCGCAACAAATTCCTCAACCTACTCAATAACTAAAATACCACCCTCCCTCCCCACAGGAATCATCTTGATTCCTCTCTAACACACTGTTTAATCGTACAATCATGATTAAACAATCTCTGCCTCTACTTATAATCTCATCTCTCCTCCCTCTATCCTCATGCAAATCTCAGAATATCAATGAGATCACCACCAATCAACGCCAAGAAATGGCACCCGCAAAGACCGCGGATGAATGGCTAGAAAGACTCCATCTAGACCTCAATCACTCCCATCACAGCAGCAACAAAATCGCCACCCTCTACAGCGAGCTCCCTCCCCTAGACCAATGGCCCGCCATCATCACCAAGCTAGAGGAAATCACCACAGACAAAGAATCATACGCGGAATTCACAAACACAAAAGAACACGTCTACTATCACAGCTCTATAGAAAAAAGAAGACTCAAGCTAAAGCTCTTCTCCACCCTCCTAACTGAAAATGGAACAAACGCAGAACCCACATTCCGTAAACTTTTAAAAGTAGACCCTAACATCTCAGAATACAGATATGATCAAACCCTAAATAACCTCCTCCTCCTCAGTAAAAATTCACAGAAAAGCATTACATGGTTCCAGGCTAACATCACCAAAAATGGCTCATCCAGCAGATACTCAAAAAACGACCGTACACCATCACAGCTAGCCCTAGCCCAGAACAAAATTGATCAAGGAATCAAACTCCTCCTCGAAGAAATCAACCAAGCAAAAACAAGCAGAAAAGGCGCCCTCATCTCCAAGCTCGCTAAAATTGCTCACCTTCTCAACAAACCCGAGCTCGGCAAAAAAGCCATGTCCATGCTCGAGAAAAACCTCATCGAAGAAAAGAAAAACGGAAGTTATCTCTCTACTTATGATTACCGAGGCGCCCTAGATTACCTCATCCATACCGCCCAATACCAACGCCTCATTGACCTCCAAGAAAAACTACAAAATACAAAATCAGAAGACAATGATCACTACATATCAAGTAATAACAGCAACGACCTAAACAACTACAAACTAACCGCACTCTCTAAA
>JALZVD010000007.1 GCA_023300205.1 Akkermansiaceae bacterium
CTCGGCTTAAAAGAGACCGGCGTCGGAAAAGCAGAAGTCTCCCCCGAGCACGGTAACTTTATCGTGAATCGTGGCAAAGCGACCGCCTCCGATATGCTCCGCCTGATTGACCAGATCAAAGCAAAGGCGAAAGCCGAAAGGGGAGTCGAGCTCGACACTGAGGTGCAGATTCTAGGGGAAGACGACTGTCTTTTTTAATGAGTGGGGTCGGGGCTGAAATCTTGAGTAGGAGATTTCCCTAAACCTTACTTTGTGCTTTCTAAAATACAGGGAGTTTGAGCACTCTGCAAAATATGAAAAATGCGATTAGCTTATCTATTCTATGGATAGGTTCTCTCTGGGGTCAAAATACAGCTGGATTTACGAATTTAGATACTGGTCTCAAACAAACCTCGATCAATCGCGGGGCTCGATCAAATCATACAGCTACGTTCAGAGAGCTGTCTCAGGGGAATGCCGTAGCACCTTTGGCTGTGTTACACGGTCTCGAGAATAAGTCGGGTGATTCCATGCTCAAGCTCCTTGGTGAATATGGCTTCATGATGGGAGGAGGGCCGCGGGAAGAAGTGCCCAGTGGTTTTGTGATTAAAAAACAAGATTTTGGTTTTCTGGATATGTCATTGGGTGGGTTCTCCTGTGCCGCCTGTCATAGTGGGGAATTCACTTACCAGGGAAAGCGATATCGTGCCGATGGAATGCCGGGGATGGTTGATATCGAAGGCTGGACCTTGGAGCTGGTTGATTCACTAGAGCTGGTGAAGCCGAGAATGAAGTCTGATTTACTAAAGGCTGTTTATCGGATGTTTGAATATGCTTACCGGAACAGAGCAACAGACACCCCAAAGATGATTGCTCTTTCTGCTGATTTTGAGGAACTCAACGATCAAGATTTTCAGGATATTAAAGAGAGCTGGGCAGAACTGCAGCTCACTCAGGAAATGTTTGATAAAAACAAAAATTTGGGAGAGCCGGCCAAAGCTCCTTTTTCTTTTAAAGCTCTCTCAAAGGACCCAGCGAAGCGTGAGTATCAGCTCGCTCTCATCTCCGCGATTTATGAATCAGAAGATGAGCTAGGATATTCCCGGGAAGAGATCGGGCAGCAGAAGCAGTTCAGTAAGGGACTCTTCGATAATCCCTTTCGCTTCAGTCAAATAAGATCTCGTGCGAATAAGGTAAGGGACTTTGGGATAAAGATGAAACGTGAGGTCGAGATCCTACAAGAACGCTATCACAATGCTGTCAATTTGGTTGGTGCACTCCGGAAATCTCCTCGAGCCGGTTTTGGAAGGGATGATGCATGGGGCCTCATCGACCTGATTATCGGAGGTTCACACACCGGGAAATTAGACTCCGCCATTTCGATTCCACCTCTTTTTGGATGCGGTGATTACCAGTTATTTCACTGCGATGGTAACACGAACTCCATGATGGATCGGAATATTGCGCAAGCCGTGACATTGGGGGCGAAGATCGATGTCGATGTTGCGGGGATTGATCTTCGTGCTGTCTATCAGGCGAATCAATATGCCGAAAAAATCAAAGGGCCATTATGGCCAACCTCATTTCCGAAGCTTGATGAGACGAAGATGAAGAGGGGGCGTGAGCTATTTCACGAAAAGGTGTATTCAAACTATGAGTCGTGGAATATCGCTGGGGAAAATCTTAAGCCAAAAGGGAGTCAGGCCTCGGAGATGGTAAGCTGTGCTGACTGTCACCAAAACCCTAAGAGCTATCGAGAGCAAATATTCTATGATATAGGCACCTCAAAAAAGCGCTTAATGCACTATCCTGATCGCCCCGGAATGATGAGGAAAATGGTGGGGCGGCTCAATGAAATCCGAAAGGCAACCGTCGAACACCATAAGATTCCCGTCGAAGAGACACGGAAGTGGGAGAAGTATCCTGACGAAGAACCTTATTGGAATGAACATAAGGGTTATCTTGCCCGTCCTCTCGACGGAATTTGGGCATCAGCGCCCTATCTTCATAATGGATCAGTAAGAACGCTTCACGATCTTCTTCTACCTGCAAACAAGAGACCAGCGCGGTTGTGGATAGGTAATCGAGAATTTGATCCAGATGTCGTGGGTTTTAAGAAGAAAAAAGTTAAAATGAGCTTTCTTCTAAACACAAAACTCCCTGGTAATTCGAAAGAAGGACATGAATTTGGAACTCGATTAAGTCCTTATGACCGCTCCTCCCTCATTGAATACATGAAAACCTTCAGCATGGGCACGCGGTATGGAGAGTGACAGATAAGTTAAAATGAATGCTCCTCAACTCTCATGAAAAGTTCGTTTCGGTTCTTGGTCCCGCTATGCTGGAAGACCTTTCGGAGATCTTTTTCGACCGATTTTACAGAGAGGTCCAGCTTGTCCGCAATCTCCTGATTACTGTGTCCGCAGAACATGAGTCGAGCCGCTTCCTCCTCACGCTCGGAGAGGAAATCAAAGCCGAACATCTCAAAAGCCTGATACCACGAAAGATCGCAGACCGGCGCACCCACTACTACGGCGTAGGCTGGCTTCCCTCGCTCGTCCCAAGCTACCGTGCGGGTCGCCGTCGTCATTTCTCGGTAGGTTCCGCTGAAGTCTTTTAGTCCTACCGTGCATCGGAATTCTCCCCGGTCGTCCCGATTGAAAAACTGGAAGACCTGCACGAGGACCGGAAGCTGTCTGACTTTGAAATGGCGATAATAAAAGGTCAGGTTCATCGCGCTAACATCGTGGTCATTATGTCCGTAGAAGGCCGTCGCGGCATCATTTTGGATGCGGTAGTAAGGCATTTTATCCACCGAAAAGAAGGCGGCATGAATGCGATGAAAATTCATCAGCGGGCGGTGGGCACGGAAATTCAGGACAGGAGTTTCCTCCAGAGCACCGCTTTCCCGTAGCCTCTCGGCGATAGAGTTCAGCGAATGGGAGAGATAATCCATGAAAAGAAAAAAACTAGAAGCGAGAGCAGGCCTCCATGAGCGCCCGTTGGTTAGGAACCCCGCTGAGTGAGTAGATCGCGTGAGTATGTTTCTCAAGCGTCTTGATTGAGATCCCCAGCTTATCCGCGATCTTGTGGAGTGAGATCCCTTTCAGTAACTGGGCGAAGACCTCTCGCTGGCGCGGAGAGAGGTGGCCGGGGTCGCAGAGGCCGTATGCGTTGACGAGCGTGAGGGAGTTGAGCTCGGAGTAAAAATGAGCGTAGTAAGTCGTCTTCCCATCTTGGTCGATGGCGATCGGAGCTGCGACATCGTTGTAAGAACCGGCGCTTTCATTTTTAAGAAAGAGCGTCCCGATACTATGAAGTGGCTTCACCTCTCCGGAGTTGAAGTGATCGAAGGCCTTGAAGCGATTCATTGCAGATGCGGCATCGCAATGATGGACGGTGTGATATTCATTTTCTTGCTCAATGAAGCCGGGAGGGCTCCCCACCGCATTCGCCATTTCATGATTGATGAAGCAGGCTTGGATCTTTCGAGCATCGTAGACAAGCACCCATACAGGGAAGGAGTTTAAGATGCGCTCGAATTCAGGCTGATGAATGATCTCTCCTTTCTCACAGAGGCAAGAGGACTCGCGAATCGTCCCTTGGACCTTTTCTGCGATATTATTCAAGCCAATCACGGATTCAGTAAATCCTCTTCTGTTAGAGGGGCAAGCGGTTTTTTTTGAAACGGGGAAGGCTGTCTAAAAAGTAAAGGTAGCTCCGGCATTCACAAGCCAGCTGCTGCTCTCATGTTCTCCCGCAAATCCGTAGAGCGAATTGCTGATCGTTCGATCCGCCTCAAGCACGTGAATGACCGCGAGGTCATAGCTCCAGCTCCCGTGGTGTGCGGTGAAACCAGCCGAAAGAAAGTGCTGGTCAAAGTCTCCCGTGAGGGGTGTGTGAAAAGGTTCCTCGATGATGGACTCGGTGAACATATAGCCAAAATGGAGGTCAATTATTTCATTCACTGTCCATGTTCCCCCGGCGCTTAGGATCCAGCCGTTCCCCCAGTTCACTGGCTGGATAGCCGCTCCCGCTGGGCTTGTGATTTCGATCTGCTCGACCACAGACCAGCGGGTCCACTGGGCTTGCAATCCTAAGCTCAGGCGCTCGGTCGCCTGCCATTCGCAGCCGATGGTGAAGTGCTCGGGGAAATCAATAGATGAGGACGCTGGGAACTGAGCATCGGGAACTCCGGGAATCCCTGCGTTGTAATCAATGTCTCCCGAGTAATCGAGCTTGAGGCCTGAGCGGTAGTTCATCCCCCATGAAAAGCGCTCGTTCACCTGGTGGTGCAGCGCGAGCTGGAAACCCCAGCCTTGATCACTTCCTGAAAAGCGTTGTTGGTCGGTTGGGAAGACCGTTCCGGCAGAGGCCGTGGAAATATCGCTATCGGCAAAAAAGAGATTAGCCCCGAGGGAAAACCCCTTTCCGAGTTCGACTCCACCGCCCAGAAGATATTCATAATGGGACATATCTGCCTTATAACCGAACGGAGCAAAAGGAACGGTCTCAAGCCACGATGCTTCTTGGCCATAGGGAAGCCGGAGCCCGGCGGCGATGGCGTAGCGCCGCCCGGCATGCTCGAAGGGATGGGAATAGAAAAGTGATCCGCTCACGAGCCAATCGTTATCGAGCCGGTAGGTCTCGCCCCCTTGCTCAACTTTTACCGAGCCTTTTGGTAAGAAGACGTTCATTTCAAGCTGGGGATCGTCCGCCAGTATGAGCGCCGCTGGGTTATAATGAAGCATCGAAGGTGCTCCTGACCCTGCCGTGGAGGCATTTCCCCGCGCTGATGAACGGGCCGAAAGATATTCGAACCCAAATCCTACCGCCTGAGCGGAGGTGATGGAGAGAGAAATGACAAGAGCGGAGGCGAGGGTAGAAGGACTGAGCATCGCAAAAAATGAAATAAGGACTCGGGAGAGCGGAGCATTCAGCGGGGGAAACTAAGAAGCCAACAGAGATTCTCTAGCAATCTCAGTCCACGAGGGTCAAGGATTCAATTCTGTTAGGTGATTGGAAGAAGCTCTTTCTCGTGAATCTCTCAAATAGGGATTTCCCCCATAGTCGGATTCTGATGCAGGCGATAACTAAGGT
>JALZVD010000008.1 GCA_023300205.1 Akkermansiaceae bacterium
TGATCGGCCCCAACAGCAATTCGGATGGCATTCGCACTCATAAGGACGCCCCATCCGTGGCCCTTCCCAGCAGAAATGGCAAGCGCTTACGTGGGAAAGGTCGCTTCAGTCTTGATTCGGGATCTCTAATCACTACCGTAAAGATATGTTCCGATGGATCCCTAGCCTGCTTTTCGCGATGACCGCTACTGGACAGATCTCTTTTGGCCCATCGCAGCTACTCAGCGACACCGTCCCAACTCCGCTTGATGTCCAGGCATTTGATTTAGATCAAGATGGGGATCTTGATGTCGTCAGCTTCACAGATGTATCACCGGTAGTCTACTGGTGGCTTAATGATGGGATGGGAAACTTTGGGAAGAGATCAGAAATGGCCCTTCACAGGGATTTTTCGGGCATCATCAAAGGTTTGGATGATTTCAATGAAGACGGATTTTTGGACATTCTCCATGAGGCTGCAGAGTCTTATGACCTCATGATTTCTTGGGGAGAAGCCGGTATCGTCTTTTCCTCTCCGCAAAACATTGATTCAAGCTCTGCTGATTTTCAGATCTACCTACACGATTTCGATTTTACTAACCCCTTTGGTGAAAGCTTCTACGACTTCGACAACAACGGGATCAAAGATCACATCGTCAGCGATACCGATAAAATTATTCTCACTAAACTGTTCACTGATCAGCCCTCTACTCAAGAGACGATTTACACCGTGCCCACCGACGAGAAAGCCTTCTCCGCTATCTTCTTTCCCCGGGATCAAGAGGGCCAAAGTCATCGCTTGGTCGTAATATCGACACTGGAACTAGAATCAATCATTCGCATCCTGACCTTCAATGAGGGAACAGTCCCCATGGTCTCTACCGAGCTGAGAGTTCCTCGCATAGATGCTGATTATACCTACAACGATTTTAGATATCTCTCAACGACCCAAGACCCTACAACATCCGATATCTTCTTCGTCACACCTCATGCCGACGGCTTCGAAGATCAACCGCTCTTTGACTATTACCGCATCTCGCAGGATGGCATATCGGGAGCAATTGACCTCGTCTACACCGCAGATAAAAACACCTATTTCTCAGCTCCACTTATCACTGATCTGGATGGTGACTCAATCGAAGATCTCCTTCTTCCATTCAGCTCGATTCCTTTCGAGGAAGGACCATTCATTGACCAGATTGCTTGGGCCAAAGGATCATCCTCCGGAACCTTTTCTGAAGACTACCTCCCAATTAGCACGGCTGGTCATAGTCATGACATCCAGCATATCGGTGACGTGGATGGAGATGGGGACGAAGACCTGATCACCCAAGCAACTTTTTTCCTCGATAATCAAACCGACCCGGCTCCTTTATTACTTTGGGAAATGGACACAGCTGAAGGAGAACTGGTGTCTAAAACAATATCTAACCCTCTCTCTCGTCGTTCTACCGTGATCGCTGCCGAAGACTTAAGTGGAGTTCTTCCATGGGCTCCGCAAGTTGGTGGAGAAACGATCGACTGGCCAGAGGATCGAACCGATTTCCTCCTACAATCGATAAATGTCATCGACGATCAGATTCACCACTTTTTGGAATGGCTACTGCAAGACAGCAAAGGAAATTTTCACTCAGTTCCTCTTCCTGTGACTACCACCATTGTCTCAGGCCCCTATCCTCCACGTGTGGATTTTCAATATTTAGACTGGGATCGAGACGGTGAAAAAGACCTCTTAAAATACAACAGTTCACCATCTCTTTTTAAGCTACAAGAATCTATTTCTTGGCAAAAAGGAGCAAGTAGATCCTTTCTAGAAGAAGCTCCTATCTTTCATGGCGCGACCCCTCTTTTTTTCGCTGATAAAGATCCTCACTTTGTTGATTACAACCAAGATGGGATCATGGACATCATTGGTTTGGGAAGACTTGTGGGAGACCCTCAAGCAGAAGATCCCATCAGTTATTTAATCCAGTACAATGATTTAGTTTCACCAGGATCATTCGAACCGTTGTCCTCTGAAATCTACGAAATCGCTCTCGACCTCGATCAAGATGGCTCAGTCGATTTTGTAACAATCCTCAATGGAGAACCCACTGGAATCCTTTCTAGTGACGGCAGCAGAATATCACTCGGCGATATCCCGATTGATCGACTCAATAATTTGCTCTCTACCTCTCAACTTATCGATATTGATAACGATGGAGATCTAGACATTGTCGAATCTCAAAAAAATAATATATTTATTCAATCGTTGATCTGGATAGAAAATGGAGGAAGCCCCAATGCACTAGATTTAAGAGTGTATCCAATTACCCCCTCCCGCATTGCTTCTCGCAGTAAATTCAGCCTCATCGACATGGACCAAGATGGCACAAAAGATCTTTTGTCCATCAGCAAGGGCTTGGGGACTCGCATCGAATGGTTCAAAATAACGAATAGCGAATCACCCTCCGCTTTTTCCAACTGGATGATCGAGCAAGAACTCAAAGGCCACTCAGCTGGAATCTCCAGTGACTACGATCAAGACGGCCATTCAAACTGGGAAGAATTCGCCTTTGGGAGTAACCCAGCTCTTCGAGAAACCAACTCAGCATCAGTGCCAGGCGTGCGGACGGGAGAAAGCGGCCCCGAATTTTCCTTCCTCTTCCGCTCGGATGCCGACGCGCTCGGCCTCACTCATTCTCACATCCGGAGCGTCGATCTCGTCAACTGGGCTCCGATGGGTGAAGCACCAACCGTCACGCCCGCTCAAGAGGGCTACGAGCGCATCAGCTATCCTGTGAACCCCGAGAGTTCACGGGAATTCTTCAAGACCGTCATTTCTCCTCCGCCGGAATAAAGATCGCGTAAGAAAGCTTGAGAACAAACTCGCGGCAATTTCTAATGTGATGTCCCTACCAAAATAATATCAGTGAGAAAAATCATTAAGAAGATCCTGCACGGTGGCCCCTTGAATGGCAACTGGACCGAGATTCATGAGGACAATCTCAAGACCCAGCCAATTTTGAATTGTGAAGGAGCCGACGGGCAATGCCACGAGTATGGACTCGCAGCGGACGGAGAGTTTCATTTTTCGGAGGATGCCGCACAAGATCCCCGATTTAAGAAGGGTGGTCTTATTTTCGACGATGATGGGACTGTGCTCGCTGAGGTCGATGATCCTGCGGAAGCTTTCCAGGTTCTTGATCTGCTCGAAGAGGCTGAGAATCTTAAAAAAGAGGTGAAATAGGGTGACCGGTTTTCCAGTGGTCTACCCAGCGGTCTGCCTCTGGCGTGGGGAACTCCCTACGGAGCGGGCAGGGAACGATCTTTTTCCGGAGGAAAAAGGCTACTTCGCCAATTCAGCAAAACTTAAATCAACTTGAGGCCATGCTTCTGATAGAGCGGCATCTTTCGATCTCGGCTCAGGAAATGAAACTCGTCAGAAATCGCCTGCCAGATGAGTAAGCGATCAAATGGGTCGCGGTGCTCTTCCTTCGTCAGTTCATTCACGGTCGAAAAAACACCCAAAGAAGGGTAAGCCACTTCAAATCCTGCGGCCTCGAGAAGCTTCGGTATTTCTCCGGGGCGGGCTCTGATTTCTAATTTTCCGTAGGAATATTTAAGGCTGATCTCGAAAAGAGAGATCGGACTGTAAACCACTTCGTTTTCGTAATCAGAGAGAAGCTCAATTTCTTGTTTCTTGAGTTTATCCGGCTCAAAAAGGATCCAAATCAGAAACTGGGTATCCAGCAAAATTTTTAGTCCTCGCATGAATCGAGAAGTTCTTCGGTGGTCATCTTAAAATCCGGCGCAAATTTGACCGGGCCGAGATGCTTCGCGATTCCAATGATTCTCTTTTTCTTCGGCTGAACACGATCCATCGGCACAAAAGCTCCCACCGGCTTCCGGTTTTTACCTTTGGTCACGATGATCTCCTCGCCTTTTTCAACGATGTCGATGACATCCGAAAATCGCGCTTTGAAATCAGCAATGGACATGGTGGGCATGGCTTAAGGATAACCCAAAATGACAAGTTGTCAAATTGAGGTGGCGATGCAGATTCATCTAGCCGGTGGGATTCTGCTCACGGAGTGAGCAGGGGACGGTCTTTTTCCGGAGGAAAAAGGCTACTTCCCTCGCTCATCGAGAAAGCCGATCACGCCTTGGACGGC
>JALZVD010000009.1 GCA_023300205.1 Akkermansiaceae bacterium
GGTATGCCCTAGATATGATTTATAATGATCGCTTAGACCCATATGCTGCCTATGGTTTCTCTCGAATGGGAACTAGCTCAGAAGATGCTCAGAAATTTGTCACCAGACGCATCGTCATCGCCAGAACTGCTGCTGAATACGGCATCTACCCATCCACTGAGCAGGCTAAGAAACACATCAAAGAAAAGCTATTCGCTAAAGACGCAAATTTCGATAGCGCATCCTATCAAGCATTCAAGAAGAACATCGGCTCATCTGGACTCCAAGAAGAAGACTTTGTAAACCTCGTTGCAGAATCACTCGTCTATGACAGACTGAAAAACCTCATCTCTAACGGACTTCAAACACCAAACAGCCTAACTGACCGAGCGATCAAATTCCAACAACAAACACTAGACCTAACCAGCATCAGTATTGATATAGATACATACAAAAAAGAAATCTCCCCTACGGAAGAAGAAATTCAAGCATACTGGAAAGAAAATGACTTCAAGTATCTAACAGACCGTAACATCCGTATCAGCTACATCGTTGAAAAACCAGTCTACACATCTCCAAGACCAGTAGCGCCAATACGCACCCCTGAAATGAAAGACGATGACTTCAAGAAGCTTGATCAAGAATACCAAAAAGCACTCGCTAAGTGGGAAATCGAAATTGAAAAGCCATCTGACAACCTCGTCGCATCCACCCTAGATGATCTCGCTTACAAAGTTGATGACTCCGAAGGACAAAGATTCACCGAAGAAGTAGAAGCCGCAAACCTAAAGCTAAACTCCACTAAACTCTTCTCAGCTAAAAATGTCCCTGATGACCTCAAGCTACTAAACTCAAAAGAAGGCCAGTCCATCGCAAACCTTATGTTCCAAATCAAGATTGCTGACTCGCTCAAATACCGTATCCCTGCCCCTATCAAGCTAGAAGGCAATGGCTGGTTCTACCTAAGATTTGATGAAGAAGTTCTACCAGAAACAAAAACTTACGAGCTCGCCAAAGAACTCGCTAAAGCAGACTACATCCAAGAAAAAGCCAACACAGCCATGCTCGCAGATGTCAAAAATATCAAAGAACAACTAGCTACAGCTATCACCGCCGGAGCCTCAGCTTCAGAAGCAGCCAAAACCAACAACCTCAAAGCAGATGTCAGAACAGGCGTCACCTACAGTAATCTCGGTAAAGATCAGTCTGGCCAGCCTTCTAATACTGAATACCAAATCTTCGAGAACGGAACCATTACCGACAACAACTCATTCTCTCAGGCAAATGTAGAAGAGCCAAACCAAGTCACCCTCGTCTACCTCAACAAAAGAGAAGTTATCGACACCGCTGAAGCTGTAAACATGCGCCTCACAATTCAGAATACCCGCTCAGAGATCCTCCAAGACTCAGTCTTTCGCGCATGGATGGATGAAGCCATCACAAACGCAAACATCCCTCCAATGAATTTTAACTAACAAAAATCACCCTAAAACATCCACCAAAATGAGCGATGAGCTAAATGACATCTTTGATGACGCAAACGGCTCACTAGCAATTGGTGAGTTTGAAGAAGCAATCACAGGCTACCGAAAATGCGTAGCACTCGATGCTGAATTCTTTGATGGCTGGCAAGCCCTAGGCATGGCACTCATGAAAGTAGGTGAAATCAAAGAAGCAATCGGCTGCGGACTACAAGCAGTAACACTGGAGCCAAATGACCTCCTCGCATGGACAGCCCTCTCACAAATGTACGTTCAAGATGGTAACATCCCAGAAGCTGAGGCAGCCAAGCAAAATGCAACCATTCTAGGAATCGGCGGCAAGGTTGATAAAACCAAAAAATAATATTTTTAATTACGGAACAACCATGTCTAAGACTTTCTACACCACCACAGCCATTGACTACACCAATGGAAAACCACACATCGGCCACGCCTATGAAAAAGTTCTCGCAGACGTCATCACACGCTACCGTAAACTCTGCGGTGATGATGCATTCTATCTAACAGGTGTAGACCAACACGGCCAAAAAGTTCAGCAAACCGCTGAAAAAGAAGGTATTCACCCCGGAACCTACGTCCGTAAAACTACCAAAAATTTCACAAACGCCTGGAACGCCCTAGAACTAGATTATGACGGCTGGGCAGAGACCACCGATGATCGTCATAAAGCATGCGTCGCTGACATCCTCCAGAAACTCTACGACGAAGGTCAGATCTACAAGAAACAATACAGAGGTTTCTACTCCATCAAACAAGAACAGTTCCTCACAGATAAAGAACGTGATGAAGAAGGAAACTTCGGCCCAGAGTGGGGACAAGTCGAAGAGCGCGATGAAGAAAACTATTACTTCAAGCTCAGCGAGCACGTAGCATGGCTTAGGACATTTGTAGAAAATAGTGAAAACTTCATCCTCCCTAAATTCAGAAAAGCAGACGTCCTAAACGCCATCGAGCGCGCAGAAGACAATGACCTCTGTATCTCTCGCCCTAAAGAAAGACTACGCTGGGGAATCGAGCTCCCATTCGACTCTGAATTCGTCACCTTCGTTTGGTTTGACGCCCTCATCAACTACATCTCATTCGCCGGATACAATAAGCCAGAAGGCTCAGACCTACCAGACTTTGACAAGCTCTGGCCAGCAAACCTCCACGTCATCGGCAAAGACATCCTCGTCCCCTCTCACTCCATCTACTGGCCTTGCATGCTTCATGCCATTGGCTTCTCAGATGAGCAAATGCCTTCACTCCTCGTCCACGGATTTTGGAATCTAAACAGCGGTAAAGTCTCTAAAAGCGAAATGACTCCTGAGCAAGCCGCCATGATGGATCCAGTCAACCTCGTCGACAAATTCGGCGCAGACTGTGTTCGCTACTACCTAGTCAGAGACATCCACACTGGGCGTGATTCTAATTTCGACCCAGAACGCCTCGTCATGCTATTCAACACCGAGCTAGCAAACAACCTCGGAAACCTCTGCAACCGCGGACTCAG
>JALZVD010000010.1 GCA_023300205.1 Akkermansiaceae bacterium
ACGACATCTGCTTGCTTGATGCAACGATGGGCTTTTAGCGTGAGCAGGTCTGGGTCACCAGGTCCTGCTCCTGTTAGATAACAGATTCCTTCCATTTGATTTGTGTTATACGATCATTCCTGCCGCGATGGTTTCATTTGTTTGGGGGTCGACGAGAATGAATGATCCAGTGGTGCGGTTTTTACGGTAGCTATCGAAGATGAGGGGGACTGATGTGCGGAGTGTGATTTTTCCAATATCGTTCAGTTTAAAGTCTTTGTCATCTTCTATTTTGTGGAGTGTGTTGACGTTGACTTTGTATTTGACTTCAGTGATTACGGCTTTTGCCTCGTTGGAGGTATGGCGGATGATGTATTTGGCTTTGTTTGCAAGCTTGCAGCTTTCAGAGAACCAGCAAATCATGGCTTCGATGTTTTGATCTACTTTCGGTAAGTTGTTTTTCTTAGAGATGAGGTTTCCTCGTGAGATGTCGATTTCATCTTCTGTGGTCATGGTGACTGATAGAGGGCTAAATGCTTGGTCAAGTTCTTCTTCAGCGGAGTAGATTTGTTTGATCTTAGTGCTGAATCCCGATGGGTGGACGATGATTTCATCCCCTGGCTTGAATACTCCACCAGCAATTCTGCCTGCGAATCCACGGAAGTCATGGAATTCATCTGATTGAGGGCGAATGACCCACTGAACAGGGAATCTTGCATCTATGTGATTCTCCTGATTTCCTACATAGACGGTTTCTAGGTGGTAAAGAAGTGTAGAGCCTTTGTACCAATCCATGTTTTTTGATGCGTCAACTACGTTGTCGCCTTTGAGGGCGCTGATAGGGATGAAGCTGACATCGACGACGTTCTGAAGACGTGATGCGAATTCTTTAAACCCTGTAACCACCTTGTTATAGGATTCTTCTGAGAAGTCTACGAGATCCATTTTGTTTACACAGATGACGATGTGCTGGATGCGAAGAAGGCTAGCGATGAATGCGTGGCGCATGGTCTGCTCAATGACTCCGTGGCGAGCATCTACTAGGATGATGGCGAGGTTCGCAGTGGATGCGCCTGTGACCATATTTCTTGTGTATTGGATGTGACCTGGTGTGTCAGAGATAATGAATTTACGCTTGGGTGTTGCGAAATATCTGTAAGCGACATCGATGGTGATACCTTGCTCGCGTTCTGCTTTTAGTCCGTCTGTTAGGAGTGCAAGGTTGATGTTTTCGTCGCCGCGTTTTGTAGATGATAATTCTACAGCTTCCATCTGATCATCGAAGGTATTCTTGGAGTCATAGAGGAGTCTTCCGATGAGGGTGGATTTACCATCATCTACGCTTCCTGCAGTAGTGAGTCTAAGTAAGTCCATGTCTAAATAGCCTGTTGTGTCTGACATTTGATTATTGATTTAAGGGTTATAAATTGTTGTATTGTGATGAGAGGTGTCTTAAAAATAGCCTTCTTTTTTACGATCTTCCATGGATGTTTCTGAGCGTTTGTCGTCTGCTCTGTTGCCACGTTCAGTTTCTCTAGCTGAAGCGACTTCTTCAATGATGGCGTCAAGGTCTGAAGCATCTGATAGAACGGCGCCAGTGATGGTAGCGTCTCCCATGGTGCGGAATCTGGTCATTAGAGTCTGGACGGTCTCGCCTTCACGTGGTTGGACAAGCTCGTTGACTTCAAGATAGGTGCCGCCACGTTCTACTACTTCACGCTCGCGGGCGAAGTAGAGAGATGGGAGTTCGATGTTTTCCGCTTTGATGTATTGCCAGATGTCCATTTCTGTCCAGTTGGAGATAGGAAAGAATCTGAAGTGTTCACCGTGTTGCTTTCTGCCGTTGAAGATATTCCAGAGTTCTGGACGTTGGTTCTGAGGTTGCCATTCGCCGAAGTCGTTTCTGTGGGAGAAGAAGCGTTCTTTAGCGCGGGCTTTTTCTTCATCACGACGGCCGCCACCACCAGCAGCATCAAATCCATTTTTTTCGATGGTGTCTAGGAGGGTTATAGTTTGAAGTGCGTTTCTGCTGGCGTTTAGCCCGGATTCTTCTTTTACATCGCCGTCATCGATAGACTTCTGGACGCTTCCTACTACGAGTTTAGCTTTATATTGCTCTACAAAGGCATCACGGAATGTGAGGCATTCAGCGAAGTTATGGCCGGTGTCGATGTGGACGAGTGGGAAGGGGATTCTAGCAGGGTAAAATGCTTTGTATGCAAGGTATGCCATGACAATAGAGTCCTTGCCTCCTGAGAAGAGTAAGGCTGGTGTGTTAAATTGTGCTGCGGCTTCTCTGAGGACGAAAATAGCCTCAGATTCTAACTGCTTGAGATGGCTTAGGTTATAGTTTTCCATAGTTTATAGTTTTGTAGAATTCGATGAGTTTATTGAGTGATGCTTCTTCTGTTAGGGTGTCAGTGTCGATCTTTAGATCTGGGTTTGTTGGTTCAACAAAGTTTGATCCTGCACCGGTAAAGTTTTTGATTTCTCCTTTTGCTTGTTTAGCATAGAGGCCTTTGACGTCGCGCTTTTGGCAGGTTTCGAAATCAGCTTTGATGTAAATCTCGCGGTAGGCTTCACCTATGATCTCTCTCGCTTGAGTGCGGAATGTTTCTTGTGGAGTGATGAGTGAGAGGATGACGATAGCTCCGTTATTGCTGAAGATTTTAGCGACTTCTGCAGTGCGGCGGATATTTTCGTTTCGATCTTCATCGCTAAATCCTAGGTCTGCGTTGAGTCCGCTGCGGAGATTGTCTCCATCGAGTATGACGACGTATTTACCTTCAGTATGAAGCTTGCGTTCAAGAGCATTTGCAAGAGTGGACTTGCCAGACCCAGAGAGGCCGCAGAGCCACATCACTAGACCTCGCTGACCGAGTAGTGATTCCTTGTTTTCTCTGCCTAGTTGGCGTGAGAATTCTGGGTGAATATTATTTTCTTGAGTCATGATTGTTTTGTGAAGTGTGGGGAGTCTCTATGTAAGAGGGCAAACAAGCAATAAGTAGGCTTGTCATCTGTGTCATAAAGAAGGGTAGTTATTGAAATGACTTGGCGAGACTTTGCACATTGTTTAGACCTATTCCATGAAAAAATGGCAATGTAGCGATAAAATAATAGCACCTTCATTATTGGCGGCGGATTGGGGGAAGGTGACTTGTGAGGTTTCACGGGCGATTCAGGCAGGTGCGGACTGGATGCATTTGGATGTAATGGACGGGAATTTCGTTGATAATATCTCTTTTGGGCCAGATATGGTTAATGCGGTGAGCGAGAGTAATGATGTATTTCTGGATGTTCATTTGATGATTGCTAGGCCTGATCATTTTCTGGATCGGTTTGTGAAGGCTGGTGCGGATCTGATCACTGTGCACATTGAGGCAGAGCATGATGTGAGTGAGAC
>JALZVD010000011.1 GCA_023300205.1 Akkermansiaceae bacterium
ACATTCCTCGCTGAAAACAAAGCCAAAGACGGCATCCAAGTCACAGAATCTGGCCTCCAGTATAAAGTCATCGAAGAAGGCTCAGGTGATGTCCCTAAACCTGCTGACCAAGTCACTGTCCATTACACAGGCAAGCTGATCGACGGCTCAGTCTTCGACAGCAGTATTCCTCGTGGCGAACCTACACAATTCGGCGTCACTCAAGTCATCCCAGGCTGGGTAGAAGGCTTACAACTCATGAAACCAGGTGCTAAATACGAATTCTTCATTCCACAAGAACTCGCATACGGAGAACAAGGATCTCAAGGATCCATCCCTCCATTCTCAGCACTCATCTTCGAAGTTGAACTTATCAAAATAAACTAATATCAGTTACAAATTCACCCCTAACAGATCACTAAAATGGAACTACCAGAAGCTCTAGACATCGTCAGCTACAAAATAGGTCTCAGATTTGGTGACTCTGTTTTAGGGGATGAATTATTTCTCGAGGAGAAAATCCACGAAGCCATTGCCGATAAAGCCGCAGGCTCCGAAAAAGCAATAGACCTAAAAATCTACATGCAAGCCACTCACATCGTCTCAGCAGAAAGAACCCGCCTAGCCAAAGTAAAAAACGAAATATTCCTCACAGAAAATCTCTCTAACACCGATGTCCAGACAACAGCATCTGGACTACAATACAAAATCATCCACAAAGAAGACCCGCAATCTACCAAACCTACTCCAAAAGACACAGTCACTGTCCACTACACAGGATCACTCATCTGCGGCACCGTTTTTGACAGCAGTATTGAGCGAGGAGGCCCAGCCACATTCGCATTAGCAAAAGTCATCCCAGGCTGGTCAGAAGCTCTCCAACTTATGCAAGTGGGTGAAAAATTTCAACTCTTCATCCCTCAGGAAATAGGATACGGAAAACGTGGCTTGGGAAGCGATATCCCACCACACGCTACCCTCATCTTCGATATAGAACTCCTCGCCATTTCATAAACCATGTCTAACCCTCCATCGTTAAACATTCTCTACCAAGATGAATGGATGGTAGCAGTTGACAAACCCGCTGGTTGGCTCGTTCACCCCGCCACCAACCCTCAGCCTGATGACCTCGTCGCCATGAAAGTACTACGTGATCAGATAGGAGAAAGAGTCCACACCATCCACCGTATTGATCGCCCCACTACTGGAGTCTTACTCATGGGGATCGATCGAGAAGTCTCACAAGCTCTACATCAAGCTCTCGCTGCACACCAAATGCAGAAAACATACTGGGCCATCATCCACGGTCGCCCAGCAGACTCAGAATGGGAATGCCAAGAACCCATCCAGAAAGCACCAGACAAGCCCATCCGTACAGCCCACACAAGCTTCCAACTACTAGAAACAATCATACACCCAGCATTTTCAAAATCTAACACCTCCAGTGAAAACCAACTCTCCCTTATCCAAGCCACACCTCACACTGGCAGATTCCACCAGATACGCAGACACCTCCTCCACGCAGGCTTCCCTATCATCGGCGACTACCGCTATGGAGGAATCGAACGCTGTGATGAATTAGGCTCACTCCTAGACATCGGCTCTCGTATGCTACTCATGGCAAAAAAACTAGAATTCACCCACCCCGTATCCAAAAAAATCATTACCATCGAAGCAGATACTGAACTCATGTTTTCAAAATGTTTCTTGGCCTAATTATATAGAATAAAAAAGTTTCCAATTCCCCTTTATGAGCTATCTTAACTACATAATGCGCATACTAACTTTCCTATCATTATTTCTCTGCTCTCACCTCATATTTGCAGCCACCTACCAGCCCAGCAATGAACGCCCGCCCTCCTTCCCTCGCGAATTCCGTGGTGCATGGGTAGCATGCGTTTATAACATCGACTGGCCCAGTAAACCAGGTCTCGCCCCAGCTGCCCAAAAAGCTGAACTAAATGCCCTCATCGCCAGAGCTGCAGAATACAAATTAAACGCCATCATCTTCCAAGTCCGCCCAAATGCAGATGCCGTATATTACTCACAATACGAACCATTCAGCCACTGGGTATCTGGTACCATGGGCAAATCACCCGGCTATGACCCCCTCGCATACTGTATCACGGAAGCACATAAAAAAGGCATCGAAGTCCACGCTTGGTTTAATCCATTCCGCGCACTTCCAAATGAAAACATGCCTACATCTAGTAACCACGTTACCCGCACCAACCCATCAGAAATCAAAAAATTTAGAACCTATAAATGGATGGATCCAGCATCCAGCTTCGCTCGCCAGAGAGCATTAAACGTTATGCTAGACGTCGCCAGACGCTATGACATTGACGGCATCCATATTGACGACTACTTCTACCCTTACCCTCAAGTCGCAAAAAATGGAATCCCCATGCAAATCTTCCCTGACGGTAAAAACCCCGCTTCACGTCGCTACTACGTAGATGCCTTCGTCAAGCAAATGTATACCTCTATCAAGCAGGTCAAACCATATCTACGCATTGGAATCAGTCCATTTGGCATCTGGAAACCCGGTGTACCCAGTGGAACCACTGCCAGAATCAGCGCCTTCGAACACCTCGCCGCAGACTCCAGAAAATGGCTTATCAATGGATGGTGTGACTACCTATCCCCTCAACTCTATTGGAGAATTAACTCTGAACAATCATTCACCAAGCTCCTCCATTGGTGGAGATCAGAAAGTGCTACCTCACCATTCAAACGCCCTGTCTGGCCTGGCCTCGCCTCAGACCGCGTCATGTCAACCACTGACCCTGGTAGACCAGCATCAGAAATGCTTAACCAAGTAAACCTTAGCCGCAAAATTGGCAAAAACTGGGCTGGTCATGTCCACTGGAGTATGAAATCTCTCATGCAAAATCGTGACGGAATCGCCACCAAACTCAAAGGCGCAGCCTATGTAGCACCAGCACTTATCCCCCCCATGTCATGGGTCCCCAGCCAAGCCCCAGCTCCACCTACTGTCACCATCACTCAAAAATCTGGCCATATCTCTACCACCTGGCCGCGTATCCCCGGTGCCTCTAAATACACAGTCCAAGTCCGCCATGGCAATCAATGGCATTCCATCATCGTCACCTACGGAAACGGTGCCAACATCAAAGGGACTCCCAATGCCATCGCCATCGCCGCTGTGAATCGTGTAGGCCTCAGCAGCAAACCCGCAGTCTACACACTAAAATAAGAGCTTATTACATAATAATATTAAAGATAAGTTAACTATTGATTTCTAAGAAAATCTGTGCATAATTAATCATATGAATACTCTCCTCAGAACCCTCTCCCTATCCTTTCTTTTCCTAGCTCACATATCATGCGCTAAAACACTGCCTGCTCAACAGCTGCAAGACATCCAGTTACAAATCTATCTTGATCAACAACACTTCGGACCGGGAGTACTCGATGGCAAACCAGGCAAATATACGCGCATGGCAATTGAAGCCTACAATCAGAAATTCGGATTCTCTCGTAGTGACCAGAAAGCAGTTCGCTCGGCAGCTAAATCAGAAGTATCCAGTATCTTCGCTCTAGCCACCGTTCCTCCCATTGCTCAGAAATACGTAAACCCTGACCTCCCAGCCGACAATAAGCGTGACCTCCAAGCTCTAGAAAAACAACTCTCATACCGGTCAATTGCTGAATTCATGGCAGAGAGATACCACACCACAGAAGATATCCTCATTACCATCAACGGCTACAGTAAAATCAAAAACCTCAAGCTTCGCTCACCCATCCGCGTGCCTAATGTAAAACCCTTCCTTATCGAAAACCTTAAGAATGGCAAAGGCTACAAAGCAGATAGCAACCTAAGCCGCCGTTGGGTTGTAGTAGATACCAAAAAAAATCAACTACGTATTTTCGAAGCCAGATTCGAAAAAGTATCTTCAGCTGATAAAAAAGCTACCCCCGCCAAAGCAATGATCGTAGCAGATGACTACCAAGCATGGGATGAGTCTAAGGCTAAACTCATCGCCGCATTTCCCATCACTCCAGGAAAGGTTGAATTCACCCACTACGGAGAATGGAAAATCAAAAATGCCATCGAATTCCCAGGCTGGCGCTATGATAAATCACTCCTCAAGACAGGCGTCCGCAGTGACGAATACTTAGACATCCCAGCTGGACCTAACAATCCCGTAGGAGTTCTCTGGATGGGCCTCACCAAGTCAGGTATCGGCATCCACGGCACTAACAATCCACGCACCATCGGCAGAGCCATTTCATCTGGCTGCATCAGAATGTCCAACTGGGACGTAGTTCACGTCCCTAATTACGCTCGCCCTGGATCCACTGTCATCATCAAATAATTGATTTAAAAAGAGAACCTGCTAGCCTCAGCGTTCATGCAGAAATTTCTACCATCTTCCATAATCATTGATTTTCATCACCCTAAAGTCGCAGCTAAAGCTCAGCAGCTAGCTATCACCTGCGCTGATTCATCAAACTCTCAAGATATTGCCAAAGTTTGCTTCGAATACGTGCTTGATGAATTCAAGCATAGTGCCGATATCGGAACCCCAAGTAACTCATATACTGCCTAAGAGGTTATAGAGTCTGGTAATTGCTTATTACTTTGGTAAAAGCCACCTCCTAGCAGCCTTACTAAGAGCAAACCACATCTCTACAGCATTGTGCTATCAAAGACTCCGTAAAGATGACATCGAAGGCTTCACCCTTCACAGCCTAGTCAGCATCTTATTACCCGAACACGGCTGGTATAGAGCAGACCCCAGAGGCAACAAACAAGGAATCAATACCCAGTTCATCCCTCCTCTTGAACAACCAGCACGGCCAATGAATTCCTCGGAAGAATAGCCATTCGCAAACAAGAACAACAAGATGACTGGGATCTAGGATTCTTCACCCACCCAAATCATTACAACATGGGATACGTGAAAGAATCCGTCAAAGAATTATCCGCTTTGGATTTAAACTACTAACAGCACAACAAATCATCGCAGAATAAAAAAATTACCTTCTCCCCTGTAAAGCACGCATCAAAGTCAACTCATCTGCATGTTCCAGCCCACCACCAGCAGGTAAACCTTGAGCTATCCTAGTAACCTTACACTCATACTTCTCTAGTATTTCTGCCAAGTAGTTAGCCGTAGCCTCACCCTCTACATCAGAACTCAGAGCTATAATCACTTCCAACTCCTCTTCTTCAATACTAGAAATTCTTCGTAATAACTCAGAGAGATTCAAATCATCAGGGCTCGTATTATCAAGTGGAGATAACTTACCTCCAAGGCAATGGTAATATCCTCTAAACGCTCCTGATCGCTCCAACGGAAGCACATCAGTAGGATGCTCCACCACACACAGACTACTAGCATCACGGCCACTATCTTCACAAAGCTCACACCTACCCTCAGTAGCAAAAAAACCACACCGCTTACAAAGAGATACCATCTCTCGTGAGCTATCCAGGGCCTTAGACAGCTCCTCAGGATTCGCCTTCTGATGCTGTATCATCCACACCGCTATACGTTCCGCACTTCGCGGTCCCACACCGGGTAATCTCTTAAGCTCTGCAATAAGCGCTATAATCGCCTCGGGATAATCTAATCTGGACATGATGCTTGTTCTTTAGGTTGATACTTCGCTTCGGGATGACTCTCAGGATCTACCTCTACAGCTCCTACTGAAGTTAGATCCATGTCTACATCATCCACCTCCTTCACTTTACACGGTAAAAGTAACTCACAAGGCATCGTATGCTGACAACTATAAATAAAAGCACAAATCCAAGACCATAAAACTCCAACAAAAACCATCACAGGTGACCAAAAAACATCCCACAACATCAGCACTGGCGAACTCAGCAATATCACCACACAAGCCAACAAAATAATCATCACCCTCCTCCATTTCATATCTGTATCCAGTACAGTAAAGGATACTCCAAACGTCAACACCAGCACCAACACCCAGTTCCACCCTTCATTCCAACCACCAGACTCAGCCATATAAAAAGGCTCACCCGTATAGTATTCCTCCAGCCATAGATCAATTCCCTCATAACGTCCAATGACTGACAATATAATCGTCAACACGCACCCCACTACTCCACAGATCACAGTTGGCAACATCAATTCACCTGCTGCCTTAGCAGTAAGAGATGAGCTCACTTCGTCTGAAATATGTTCGCTTGTAGATTTCACGCCTAGTCAATAGTTGAAGAAGATTCAGCAGCAATTGCACCACTCTCCTCATCCTTCTCAGCGACATCATAAGAGCGAACTACCATATCACTCAAGAACTTGTCTGCATCTTTTACCACTTCTTTACATATTTCGAATTTCTCACGACCATTATTTCCCTGTATAAGATTAAGCCCAAACTGGTAATACTTAAATTTCTCCCGGCAAATTCACAACGCATTACGCCCCTGAATCGATGACAATTCGGTCAATTCCATTATCACACCCTCAGTAAACTCCATACTCACCCCATGCTTAGTGCTAAATTCCCTCCCATACACCGCCACCTCAAAACGCATCTTCTCTATATTCACCTTCAGTCCCTCCTCCCGGTATTTTACCAACACAACCTCCTTATTCTCGATCAACTCAGAATCAATCTTCAACTCCGAAAAAGACGTGCCCGGCAGCTCAAGCTTAAGTTCACGCAGTATATCAGCGAATACAGTCATCAGCGATCAATCATCATAAAATATATGGTGAAATTTACCCCATATTTCAATAATCGTGAATAAAAATACAAAAAATAATCATTGTTAATTCAACAACTCACAGCATAAATTCCCTTCATGACATTTGAAAACGTAACAGCAGAAGCAAAAGGCAACATCTACTACGACGGTAAAGTAGTCTCACACAGAATCACCCTCGCAGACAACTCCACCAAAACACTCGGCTTCATCTTCGAAGGTGACTACCATTTTGGCACCGAGCAAGCAGAACGCATGGACGTCTCAGACGGTAGCTGTATCGTCACTCTAGATGGCTCAGAGGAATCTAACACCTACACCGCAGGAGAACACTTCAATGTCCCAGCCAACTCAGGATTCAAAATCAAAGTAGGGACCTTAACTTGTCAGTATGTCTGCACATACATTGACTAAAAAATACTCTATCCTTTCCCCTCCTTCCCTATAGAACTAACAGGAATGGCAACTGGAGATACAGAACACTATCAACTCCAAGAGCACATCCGCGCTCAGCAATGGAACCGCGCTCTTGAGATTGTATTCCTCTTACTCAAAACCCAGCCAGAGTCCTCATGGTTACACGCCACCATGGGTAAAATTTATACTCAGCTAAATGAGCTCAAATACGCCGAAACCTCATTTAAATCCGCTATCTACTACCATCCCCAGCACGTAGAATCCCATACCCAACTTGGTCTACTCTACCTCAAGATGAAACGAGTCGGCTCCGCAGATGACCACTGCAAGCAAGCTCTAGCACTCGACTCATCAGGCATAATACCCTGGACCCTCTACTTCCGAATCAAGCTAGCCTACAGTGACATCCCCGCAGCAAAAGATAGCTACACCACAATCAAAAACCTCGGAGCAGCGCCAGAACTACTCAGCACACTAAACTTCAGCCTCATACGCCATCCACTCTACAAAGAACCCATCAACGCAGATGCAATGATAGACTCCAGACTAGAGCTACTTGAAC
>JALZVD010000012.1 GCA_023300205.1 Akkermansiaceae bacterium
CCATTCACCAAATTCGCATCCACGGGATCACTCTTCCAAGCATAACGCACATTACTCGGCTTAGAAACTTCCTTACTAGAAACAATAACCTTCCCAAACTTAATAACCGCATCAGCGGTATACCACTTCCCATCGGCATCACTCAGTTCAAATCCACCAAGCCCCTTCCCATCACGAGTTCTCATTCCCTCACCATGAGAAAAATCAACCTCCACACTTCCTCCATTCACCACATGACTCTGATAAAGAGGCCCACTCACAACCACATCCTTCTTCCCATAATCCATATTCAGAGCCCAACGCGCCAAACGCTCCCCCACATCCTTTTTATTTCTCGGATGAACATCCCTCTTATTACCAATCTCATTAATCACAGCCATCCCCACACCATCACACTCATCTAACAACCGGCGCATCTCATCCTGAACAATCACCCAGTTCGGCAAATTCTCTTTCTTCTCAAAATTTGCCAACTGAACATAATAAAAAGACAACTCACTACCCCACTGCTTCCGCCAGTCCAGAATCATCCCATTCAGAAGCTCACCATAATGCTGACCTATCTCACCATTCGCATTCGACTCACCCTGATACCATATCGCTCCACGTGCACCATAACCCGCAATCGGCGCAATCATCCCATTATAAATCGTAGAATGTAGCCTAGAATTCAGAGCCGGATCTTTCATCTTAGTCAGCTTAGGCTTTCCCTCCATCATCTTAGCCCACTGTTCCTCAAGTTTTGCCTTCTTAGCCACAAGTGACTTCGCCTCAGGAATTTCCTTAATCGCTTCATCACTCATAAATGCCTCCACCGGCTTCCCCCCCCAAGCACATTCTATCACCCCAACCGGAACACCCAGTTCAGCCCTTAGCTTCTTAGCAAACTCATAACCTACAGCAGTAAATCCCTGATTATTGTTAGGAGCTGTCTTCTTCCAGCTCCCTTTAAAATCGGTCTTCACCTCAGCCGCTGTAATATTTTGAGAAACATAAATCCTCAATAAATCATCAGTCGCCCTTTTAGCCTCCTCCGCACTATTCGTCTTCTTAACCGTCCACTCCATATTAGACTGCCCACTCGCTATCCACACCTCACCTACCACCACATCATGAATCACATGCTTATCCTTACCACTAGTCACCATCATACTAGCTCCCTCACCACTCGCCTTCAGTCCCTTAAACTCCACCACCCACTTCCCATCATCACCAATCTTAGAGATAAGTTTCTGTCCCCCAAAACTAACCTCCACACTAGCTCCATCATCACCAAATCCCCAAACCTTAGCACCAGTCTCCTGCTGTAATACCATCCCATTAGAAAAAAATGCAGGCATCTCAATACCCGCAAATGATGAAAGAGCCCCCGCAAAAAACAACGCAACTGATTTAGAATAAATTAACATGCTCTAACACCTATCTACTTCATCAAGATCAGTCAAGAACACGAATCAATAATATAGAGACGCTCTAACCCTATGGAACTCTAGGAAATTTGCTAAAGTCAGGCTTACGCTTATCCACAAACGCATTCTTACCCTCCTTCGCCTCTTCGCTCATATAATAAAGTAACGTAGAATTTCCAGCCATATCTAACAGACCCATCTGACCATCACAGTCAGCATTATGCGCCGCCTTTAAACAACGTAACGCCATCGGTGAATGCTCCAACATCTCACGACACCACTGCACAGTCTCAGTTTCAAGATCAGCAAGCGCCACAACCGTATTCACCAAACCCATATCCAGTGCCTCCTTCGCATCATACTGACGGCACAAATACCAAATCTCGCGCGCCTTCTTCTGACCCACTATCCGTGAAAGATAACTAGAGCCCAAACCGCCATCAAAACTACCCACCTTCGGACCAGTCTGTCCAAAAATAGCATTATCCGCCGCAATCGATAAATCACAAACCACATGCAGAACATGACCCCCACCAATCGCATAACCAGCCACCATCGCCACAACAGGCTTAGGTAACGTTCTAATCTTACGCTGCACATCCAAGATATTCAGCCTAGGAACTCCATCCTCACCAATATATCCCGCATGCCCTCGCACCTTCTGGTCTCCACCCGAACAAAACGCCTTCTCTCCCTCACCAGTGAGAATAATCACCCCTACTCTCGGATCCTCATGCGCCAAATCTAACGCCACCAGAAGCTCCTTCACCGTCTTAGGCCGGAACGCATTCCTCACCTCCGGACGGTTAATCGTAATCTTAGCAATCTGCCCCTCATCGGCAGTCTCATACTTGATATCTTCAAATTCTTTTGCAATAGTCCACATAGTGTTACTATTCTCTACACGGAGAGTGAACTTGGCAAGACTGGTTTGAAAAGTTTACCCCTTAAAAAGGACCTAATCATCACTTAACCCGCCTATAAGACTCAGAGGATAATTCGAGATCTCTATAAAGCCTATCCCCATCAACTGTAACTCGCAGAGATCTCTCAGATTCAGAAGCACTATCACTCCATACATCATACTGTACTGAATTAGGTTTAATCGTCCAGTTTCTACCATTAACAGCTTCAGGAATAGTCACTGAGGATTCAATCCGCTCATACTCACCAATGACCTCATTCTCTACCCTTATCTTATAAACCGCACCCTCAATTCGCTTCCAGTTTGCCAGTGACGGCTCTCCATCAGAATTCTCCAGTTCAACGGTCCCATTTTCTAGAAAATTCATTGTTGACCAACGATTTTTTCCAAACTTCCAGAGCCCTATGACTCCTTCTTGTTCTCTAGAAATTTTTGAATCTTTAAGACTAATCTTCGCCTCAGATCGCTCGCCGCATGAAACCAAGGACATGACTCCAACCAGGATAATTACACTCTTAATAAATTGCATATTTTTTTATGATGTTAATTGAGAGGGCCGAGAAGGGGGAAAACGATCGGGCTGATCAGGGGGCATTCTGCTAAATATCTTTTCTTCTCACTTAAAGATACTTACTACGCATAGCGCATCAGATAGTTGTGTTATAGCTCTACTTTAATCTAACGCGAGCCTAATATAAAAAAAAATATCAAACTCTCCCCTATCTTAAATACCTACACACAAGGTGTGCCTTCGCTATTCGCCAGCTTGCGGAAAGCGGTGATAAGCTGCCTACTAATCGGCCCTGGAGATCCATCACCGATCACTCTCTGATCAAGCTTCACAAACGGAATCACCTCAGCAGCCGTACCAGTCAGAAAAGCCTCATCACAAGTAAACACATCATGACGCGTCATCGACGCCTCACGTAACTCAATCCCCTCACTCTCACAAAGATCAAAAATAACCTCTCTCGTAATCCCATCTAGCGAACCATCAGAAACCGGTGGCGTATACACTACCCCCTTCTTCACAATAAAGACATTATCTCCCGTACACTCAGCCACATAACCCTGCTCATTGAGCATGATCCCTTCCATCACACCCGCCTGAATACACTCAATCTTCGCCATCACATTATTCAGATAGTTCAGAGACTTCACCTGAGGACTAAGTGATGCAGGAGTCGGCCTACGTGTCGCACAAGTTATCAGATCTAAACCTCCTTCATAACTCTCATCAGAATAAAGCTGAATATTCGCTGCAATGATAAACATCGACGGAGTAGGGCAGAGATAAGGATTTAACCCTAGACCACCCACTCCACGCGTGATGACGAGACGAACGTAACCATCTGTTAGATTATTCGCCTTGATCGTATCTATCGTTGCCTCAATGACCTCTTCCTTCGTCCACGGTAGATCAATCAAGATAGATTTTGCAGAGGAAAAAAGTCTATCAATATGCTCATCAAGCCTGAACACACGTCCACTATACATCCGAATCCCTTCGAAAATACCATCTCCATAGAGAACTCCGTGGTCAAAGACAGATATCTTAGCATCTGCTTTATCGATTATCTCACCATCTAGCCAGATCTTCTGGTTGTCACTTGTACTACTTGTTTCGCTCATTTCTAAAAATCGTTATATTACTCGTGTGCAGGAACCTAGAAACATTCGCACAAAAACGCAATCCTGGAGTGCCTCTACATAGAATTTATTTTCCCATCTCGTCAGCTCTCTGGCTAGCCGTCCGCACCGCACTGATCACCGCCGAGCGGAAACCCAAATCCTCCAACGTAGTCAACGCCTCTATCGTAGTCCCACCAGGACTAGTCACCATATCTCTCAACATAGCAGGATGTAATCCCGTCTCTGCCACCATCGTCGCCGCACCCTGCACCGTCTTCACTGCCAGCTCCAGAGCCTGCGCTCTAGGAAGCCCCTCAGCCACACCGCCATCAGCAAGTGACTCTATAAACGTATAAACATACGCTGG
>JALZVD010000013.1 GCA_023300205.1 Akkermansiaceae bacterium
TTGCCCGATTGCATTCAAACAACGAGAAATCCTATTTCCCTTACCCCACTTTTCCATATCCATCACCTTAAAACAAAGTGGAATCCCCTCTTTCATACGGTGCTTCGCCATCAGCTCTAAACCAGACATCCGCACCTTAGCCAAGAACATCACACCACTAGGCGCCCGCTCCTCAGTAGCAGCATAAATCGCAGGAAACAGTGGCTTGATTTCATCATAACTCAGCTTCTTATAGATATTCGCCACACTCCCCCTCGAATTACCATCATCATTTTTTAAACCTGCAATGATCGCCTTATGAAGTAATTTCCTATCCACTCCGTCCAAGGAATGCTTCAGCATCTTATCAAACAAAGCATAATTCAAATACCGTTGCTCCATTCCCCGAGGATCTATCTTAGACGGCCCCTTAGCCAGCATTTCTAATAATTCCGGCAGAGCCACCATTGCAGCCTCACCAGTAGAAGCCAGAGCCTCAGCCGCCTTAACCCTAATCCACAGATCATCGTCCTTCAGACACCTACGCAGCGGTTCCACTGCATCTGCAGACCTTATCTTACCCAGCATCTGACAAGCCCCCAAACGAAGATTATCATCCCTTGAATCCAGCAATGCGACCATCTCTTCCACAATTCCTGACCCCATCTTACTCTTATGAAAGGCCCTCACAGCACGGTCACGCACAATAGGCGACCAGCTACCCAAACGCTCAATTAAATCCTTTTTAGAGAGATCGCTATAAATACTCTTCTTAGTCTTACTCGTCCATCCTCTCCCATCTTCAATCACGCTACGAGCCTCGCTCACATCCATAGCATCCACCGTTCTTCTCTTCCTCCCGGTAAGATAAATCTTCTTCAAAGGCATCGCGTAGTGCAACAAATACAACCCCGTACAATCCCAGCCTTTATACTTATCATTACGCATCGAAGGTGGCCCCTGATGAACAAAATCACCATCCCACTCACGCGCTAAATCTGAATACCATCCACCAAACTCATTCATCCACGCACCAGTTGCATTCTCCCCAGCCAGCGCCACACCATGCATCGACCACAGAATATTGAAAAAATTCCCCGTATGACCTCCATCACGCTCAGCTCCATAAGAAGCCAAACTCATCTTTGTGAAAAAGTTTGCCGCCTCCTTCTCTCCTAAAAAATCAAACAACACCGCTGCAGAACCACACTTCCCATTATCCTCATGCGTTTCCATCCAGGGAGTATGATCTCCATAAGGAATCGCCCCCTTACCATGATAAAAACGAACCAACTTTGCACTCTTCTCAATCGCCTCAGAAACAACCGTATCCCTAACACCCGCTTCACGAGCTAACACCAACCCCACAGTCAGCGGAATTCCTGGAGAATTCATCATTCCATAACCTCTTAACATCCCATCTTGATCCACAAATTTATGCCCCCAAGACCCAGCTGCACTCTGACCATTTGCCGCTTCTAGTGCCAGGCGTCTCAACCCAGGAAGAACACTCTTATCACCAGTTGCCATCGTATACTCCGATAAGAAAATAAGCACATAACTATAAGACCATGACTTAAACCCATCATCTTTCAGATTAGCAGCCCATTGAGCTTCTTTTTTCAAAAGATTCAAATACTTAGAATCGCCACTCGCCAATAACGCCAGACCATTCAAAGACCGCGTAATCGGGTGCCTTCTACGCTCACCACTTGCCACACGTTTAGCCAGCGCCTCACACCCACGCTCAAAAACCTTTTTCGACTTAGCACAATCATAAGGCGCCGTCGCAGAATAACTACCTAAAACAGGCAAACTTAACTCAACTAACTTCTTCTTACCATCTCTCCAACAAATCAATCCCAAAACTCCATCCCCACCTTCTGAAGCCACCAAAGCCTTCCCCACCTCAGTTCTAGGATCATAAGAGAACAACGCTCCATTCACCCCCAACACCACATCGCCCACCTTCACCACCCCATCTGCCGGAGAACCCTTCGCTACCTTTGTAATCTTAATCTGACGCGCATCACTAGTCACCATCGCATCACTATACATCCACCCCCTAAGACCAGTCGCACCCAGATTCCAATCATGCTCCGCCCCATCAGGAACCTCATCACCTTGAGTGAAATCAGGATGCTTCATCTCCCCTCCCTTAGAGGCAGAATACAAATTCAACGAACTAACAAGAATCAACGCGAGTGATAGAAATGGTTTAATCATTTGATAATAGTAATGTTACAAGACAAAGTAAGACTAAGACGATACTCCCTGCATTCAAGCGAGCTATTCACAAGCCGTCAACAGCATAAAATTTGGTCTGACAACTGCACCCTCCATTCACCTCAACCTACTAATCTAAAATTTTATAGCTTGTTTTACCTCCCTAAGAGCGTAACTTTCTCACACGTCATTCAGACATTATCACATGGATACTTTCTTGCACATTATCAAAGTCATCGGACTCATTCTTCTCGTCCTCCTCAGTTTCAACATCATCATCTTCGTCCACGAGCTAGGTCACTTCCTCGCCGCCCGGTGGAGAGGCCTCCATGTAGATCGATTCCAAATCTGGTTCGGTAAACCCATTTGGAAAAAAACCATCAATGGCGTCCAATACGGACTCGGATCCATCCCTGCTGGCGGATTCGTCGCCCTACCACAAATGGCTCCCATGGAAGCCATCGAAGGAGATAACTCCGACCGCAAAGAACCTCTCCCCCCCATCAAACCCATCGATAAAATCATCGTCGCCTTCGCAGGTCCACTATTCTCATTTCTTCTCGCCGTCTTTGCTGCCTGCATCATCTGGTTCATCGGAGTCCCTGACAAAGTCGTCAAAACCACCGAGGTTGGATTCATCGCACCAAACATGCCCGCAGCTCAAGCAGGATTCAAACTAGGTGACAAAATCCTCAAAGTCCAAGGCACCCCCGCAAATGGATTCCAAGGAAACCTAGACTCAGTAAGAGAACTCATCATCTTCAGTGAAGGAGATCAAATCAACTTCCTCGTAGACCGTGATGGAAATGAAATCA
>JALZVD010000014.1 GCA_023300205.1 Akkermansiaceae bacterium
TCACATCACATCATAGGTTCACCTCCCAGCCTCCCTTTAATCGTTGGTTTTAGTTGTATCTCACTCCATACATGTATAGAATACAGATTCTTAGATATATATGACGATATTATTGATTGCAGCACTTCTGGTGATTTTCATTTCAGCACTATGCTCTGGCACCGAGGCCGCACTATTCTCAGTGCCCATCATAAAGGTCCGCCAGATCGCAGACGAGCAAGGCGAAAAAGGAAGAACCCGTCGCGGGATCAAACCGCTACTAATCATCCGGGAAAAGATGAGTCGCCCCATATCGATGATTGTTATTCTAAACAACATCACAAACATCGGCGGCACCACCGTCGTAACACTACTCGCAAAAGAACAATTCGGCAGCATCTGGATAGCAGCCATATCAGGAGCACTCACATTCATGGTCATCATCTTTGCAGAGATCATCCCCAAGACAATCGGTGAAAAACACAGCCTAAAGATCTCACTCTTAATGGCTAGCCCCGTCCTACTACTCACCAAGATCCTCACCCCTCTCATCTGGCTGATAGAATGCCTCACCAGACCATTCACCGGCAAAGAAAAACTCGTCATCAGCACAGACGAGAAAGAAATCCGCTACATGGCTCAACTAGGTGAAGAAGAAGGAGTCATCGAAGCTGATGAACTAGAAATGCTACAAGGCGTCTTCCAGCTCAACGACATGAACGCTAGACAACTCATGACCCCGCGAATCTCTCTCACATGCATCGAAGGTGACGTCTCCATCCAGTCAGTCATTGATGAAGTAATGGAGTCTCAGCACAGCAGAATCGTAGTCATCGGTGAATCTCGTGATGACGTCATCGGCGTAGTACTCAAATCCAGCCTCCTCATCGCCATGATAAAAGGCCTAGGAGATGAAAAAGTAAGAACCCACGGATACATACCTATAGAAGTTCTCCACTGTAATAAAGCAGACGACATCTTACCCATTTTTCAGAAAAGCCGTCAGCACCTTGCCATCGTGAGAGACGAATTCGGAGGAGTAGACGGAGTCATCACCCTTGAAGACATCGTCGAAGAACTCACCGGCGAAATAGTCGATGAAACTGACACAGATGAAGACATGCGCGAGGCATCTGCCAGCTAATCCACATCATAACAAGACCAGGAAAGCACTAATGAAAATAACCCCCTTCATCCTATTAAGCGGTTTTATATTCACTCCACTAGAGCTAAGTTTTTCACAAAAACCTCAAGAAGAACCTCGCTGTAGATGTTGCGAAATAGGTCGATTTTATGCCCCTTGGCTAAAAGATTTACCTAAACCAAAAATGCGTCAATCCCTAGGAAATGCAGAACTTAAAATCACCACCAACAGCAAAAAAGCCCAAGCATACTTTAATCAAGGATTAAACTGCCTACACGGATTTTGGGAAGTAGAAGCCTACCGCTACTTTCTAGCCGCAGCAGAAGCAGACCCAGACTGCGCCATGGCATACTGGGGAATCTGCATGTCCCTACCAGGTAAATTAAATGAAGCAATAAACGAACGTACTGCCGCTCACAATAAAGCTCTAGAATTATCTAAAGACCTACCAGAACATGAGAAACTCTACATAAACACACTCACCGAGCTCCTCAACTCAGGCTCCAAGTCAGCCTGTAAAAACCTAAAAATAATAACAGAAAAATTCCCCAATGACCTCAATGCTATAGGCTACCTAGCATACTGGGGCCAAAACGGCTACACCTCTGATGGTCAACCCAAGTCTGGCACAAAAAACTCTATCGAAATCCTCGAAAAAGCGCTCGCCAAAAACCCTGAACACGTGGGAATTATCCACTATTATATCCACATCATGGAGCCAGGCGCAGACTTCCTCAAAGCTCAACCCTATCTGGAAAGACTCACATCACAAGGTAAAGACATCAGCCACCTCCTCCATATGCCAGGTCACATTCACTACCTAACGGGCGACTATCAAAAAGCCAGCCATGCATTCCTAGAATGCTACAACACTGAGATCAGCTACTTCGCAAATGAAAAACTCACTCCCAATGACCTGCCTAACTACAGCCACAATCTCCACTACTGGGCTAAGAATGAAGCTGAACTAGGAAACTACGACGAAGCAATCCGTATCGCAAAGCTACTCAGAAACAGCGCACTAGATGAAACTCGCTCTAACACCACCATTTCTCAAGCTCGCTATGATTCAGCCCCACTTGAAGCCTACATCAACATGAGGTTTCAAAAATACACTGCTGCCAGTAAATCACTAGATCACACCCTCTACGGAAAAGATACCTCGCTACACCATTACATAAAATTCCTCAAACACTACTGTGACCTAAAAGCAGAAATGAACGCAACTGCCGACTGGAATAAAGTCTATGAACTGACCGAGGCCATGGAGGAAACCATGCGCAAATTTCAGCAAACTAAAGATAAAGTAAAGACCGCCGGCAGAGAAGACAAACGTGCAGCAGCCATCATGCATATCTACAATGAAGCAGCTAAAATCTGGCTATTCAATGTAGACACAGAAGCTGACATGGATCTAAGCCTAGCAGATATCCTACTCCAAAAAGAAGCACAGATGTTCCACGCAGAACCTCCCATGCTAGTAGCCCCTGTCGCAGAAGAACTTGGCTGGCTTTGTATTAGTCACGGCAAACACAAAAAAGCACTCACCTATTTCCAACTTGCACTCAAAAAACGCGCTAAATCAGGACACATCTACTCAGGCATGATCCACGCCTACAAACAGCTAGGTAACAATCAGAAAGTAACTGAATACCAACAAATGTTAGACTCAGCCTGGCAGAAATAAAGATCGACCAATAGCCTACAAACCTAGCTTAGCCGTTAAAGTATCTGTCACCATCTTCGGATTCGCCTTACCCTTAGAAGCCTTCATCACCTGCCCTGTTAGCCAGTTCACCATCTTCGGGTTTCCCCCAGTAATCTCAGCCACCTTAGCAGGATTCGCCGCGATCACTTCATCAATGATCCCCTCAATCGCAGAATGATCCGCCGGCTCAAACCCCATAGACTTAGCGATATCTTCCGGTGCTACATCAGGAGACTCCCAGAGAGCAATAAACACATCCTTAGCCTGATTATTTGAAATAGTCCCCGCCTCTACGAGATCCACCAAAGCTCCAAGACCTGACGCAGGAATAGGATTTTCCTGTATGCTTAATTCAGTCTCATTGAGCTTACCCAAGAGGCTATTAATAATCCAGTTCGCCACCTTCTTAGCAGCCTTAGACCCCTTAGCCGCTAACTCAAAATAATCAGCCAATGCCTTCTCAGAAGTCAGAACTCCAGCGTCATACTCTGAGATCGCATACTCTTTCACAAACCTCTCGCGCTTCATATGCGGTAACTCCGGAACATGTGACCTCATCTTCTCCACAATATCCGCAGTTCTCACAGGGAGCAGATCAGGCTCAGGAAAATAGCGGTAATCCGCTGAATCCTCTTTAATTCGCATCACCACAGTCTCACCTATCGTATCATCCCAGCGAATAGTTGCCTGTTGCTGCGGAATACCTTGATCATACTCATCACACTGCCTCTGAATTTCAAACTCTATAGACTTCCGAACAGCGGTAATAGAGTTCAGGTTTTTCACCTCCAACTTTGTCCCCAGTTCATCAGTTCCAACAGGCCTTACAGAAATATTCACATCACATCGCATCTGTCCTTTCTCCATATCAGCATCAGAAATACCGCCATAAATCAAAATCTGTTGCAGAGACTTCAAAAAAGCATACGCCTCATCAGCTGTATCAATATCCGGCTCAGTAACAATCTCCATCAGCGGAGTCCCTGCACGGTTATAATCAATCGTAGAATGGTTTGCAAAGTGCGTAGACTTAGCCACATCCTCCTCAAGATGGATACGGTTCATCTCCACCACCTTACCCGGATTAGCTATACTCTTCTGCACCTCCTTTGGGTAAGCTATGTCGTAAAGAGGAACTCCCCCTCCTATACACAAAGGAATATCAAACTGGGACAACTGGAAATTCTTTGGCATATCCGGATAGAAGTAATTCTTCCTATCCCACTTAGAAATCTCCGGTGTGCGACAATCCAGCAGCATACCAGCTAAAACAGTCTGCTCAATAGCATGCTTATTAAGAACAGGTAACGCACCCGGAAGACCAAGACAAACTGGACACACATTCGTATTTGGTTCATGCCCATACCCCGCTAAACAACCACAAAACATCTTGGAATTAGCAGTGATCTGGCAGTGAACTTCGAGTCCAATAGTGGCAATGTAGTCTTCTCTAGGCATGATTATTTTGATTGGTAAATATTAGAAAGCTAGCTGAGAGTCAATACCAGCTGATATCTTTCTTAAGAATTTAAATCTTTATTTCAACTGTTCTGAAGCAATGGAAATCAAATCCTCCTTTAACTGCTTCTCACTGAGGGCTGATTGGAGATCCTTATTCTTAAGTAGCCCTTGAACATCATTCTCAGCGATCTGCCTACGTATCATAGGGTTACTCATCAGCTTACGAACATCAGGATTTTTTAATACATTCTTCACCCTTTCATCCTTAGCTAGTTCGTTTATTTTTGACGCAGAAGTATTCGCGATGACAAGTAACTTGGCTAAATTATGCTTCTCACCATCATTAGTCTTATACAAATTTGAGATATTCTTACCTACAGTTGAGGAATCAAATAAATGCTTAAGATTAGCAAGTTTGGGGTAATCTTTCAGCCGTGTATTAATATTCTTATCATCCTGACTCAGCCAATACTTAATCTCACCCTCTGCCCCCTTTTCCTTCAGGAAATTAAGACTGAGCCATACCAGACCAGATGCTGCTAGCAAACTAACAATAGCAGCTGGAATACCAAAAGCAAAACGCGCAATAAAATTGCTATTCTCAAAAGGGTTAGCCAGAAAACCAAAAATCTTAGACAAGAAATAAAATGTGATCACCCCACTGACCACAGCAATAACACTCTCTAATGAATCAGGAGCTGTCGGCCAAGACTTCTGTATATACAATAAACCTTCATCAGTAACCCAATACGCCACATAGCCAGCACCCGCTATACTAAAAAGAAAAAACACCAATTTAACAGCTCCTTTGATAAATCCTAGTAAAGTAAGCACCGCAATAACAGCAGTGATAATACCGCTAGTGCCTAGTTCATTAACATTGAGTTCACTGAGGAAAGTCATTTTTTGAGAGGTTATTTAAATGATGATGATGATCAGCTAAACCCTAAAGCCTCCACAGATTTATACAACATCAATTACGAGCCCAAATTTATTTAGCTCTATTGATTTTTTTGGTTGGTCTCAGCTCACCAATATACCTACCATTAGCTTAATGATGCGCTTTCCTTCATACGGGTTTTTTATTCTATTCTTTTCCCTAGCTGAGATTTCCTCAGCCCAGCAGATACGAGTAGATCTAGCTGACGGCTTCGATTACCCAGTAGGAAAGCCAAATGCTACAAAATACTATAAAGCGCGTGGTATGCGGCTCTGGAGTCCTGTCCACTTTGGAGAAGATTGGAACGGCACTGGTGGTGGAAACACTGACCTCCATGACCCCATCTACGCCTGTGCAAATGGAGTCGTTACATTTGCCTATGATGTGCGGGGCGGATGGGGCCGTGTCATCATCCTTCGTCACGCATACAGAGACCCAAAAACAGGCAAAATAAAATACGTAGACTCACTATACGGCCATAACCGAACCATGCTCGTCAAAAAAGGTGATCTCGTCACCCGTGGCCAGAAGATTGCCACCATGGGCAATAACCGTGGCATGTACCCCGCACACCTCCACTTTGAGATCAGACACAACATTAAAATAGGAATGTTCCGCACAAGCGTATCTAAATCACTAACCAACTGGGCTGACCCAACCGCATTTATCAAAGCCAACAGAAAGCTTAAAAAAGAATGGCGTAAACAAGCTGTCCCAACTGGAACATACAAGGTTTACAAAGGCTTCTCTGGACTGTAGAACTCCCCCAACAAAATTATGGCTTCTATGAGAAAACAACCCAAACTAATGGTCATACTTACCCTAGTAGTAAGTCTCGTCACATGGTACATCAAAAATAACCACCCCAACTTACTAGACAATCTCTCAAGCATCACCAGCTCGTCTAACCCCATCAATGTAGATGAACTCACAGAAGTCGCCGTAGTTGGCAACAACTACCAAGTATTAGAAAATTGCACTCTCGTAGATCATCGACATAACGATGGGGACAGCTTCCACATCAAACACGCTAAAGGACAAGATGAAATCAGACTATACTATGCAGACACTGCAGAAAGCGAATACAAAACATATGGAGGAGGGGAAAATAATGGTGATAGACTCGATAAACAAGGGACATACTTTGGTGGACTAAACAGAGACCAAACCGCCAAAATTGGACAATTAGGCAAAAAACGCACCTTGAACCTACTCAAAGGAAAAAAATTCAAGGTCATCACAAAGTGGGAGCCTGTCACCAATAGACAATCTGAGAGACGGATGCACGCATTCGTCATCATTGAAAAAGAGGATAAAGAATACTACCTCCATGAGCTACTCGTAGATGAGGGGCTGGTCAGACTATCAACCCGCGGAGGAAACTTACCAGACGGAACCAACTGGAAACAGCAGAAGGAACGGCTCCAAGCTATGGAAAACAACGCCAAAAAACGGAAAGTTGGAGCCTGGAACATGTAATTTACACTCATCAATTTATGCTAGCAAAACGGATAATCCCCTGCCTCGATGTAACAAACGGCAGAGTAGTAAAAGGAACCAACTTTGTCGACCTTGTCGATGCTGGAGACCCAGTAGAATGTGCCATCGCATACAATGAACAAGAAGCTGACGAACTCGTATTCCTAGACATCACAGCATCAAGTGATGGACGAGACACCATGGTAGATGTCGTACGTCGCACAGCTGAAAAATGCTTCATCCCACTCACCGTAGGTGGTGGAATTCGTAGCGTAGACGACATGCGTAAAATGCTACTAGCTGGAGCAGACAAAGTGGGAATGAATACCGCAGCAGTGGTAAATCCAGACGTAATCGATGCCGGAGCCAAAGCATTTGGAGACCAATGTATCGTAATCGCAATTGATGCCAAAAGAGAAACCAACGGCACATGGGGCGTCTACACACACGGCGGCAGAAAGCCAGTAGGCCTTGACGCCATAGAATGGGCAAAAGAAGCTTACAACAGAGGCGCAGGTGAAATATTACTAACCAGCATGGATGCTGATGGAACCAAGGATGGCTATGATATCGAACTAACATCCGCAGTAAGTGAAGCAATCGGGATCCCTGTTATCGCAAGTGGTGGAGCTGGAAATCTACAACACATGGTAGATGTATTAGAAAATGGCAAAGCTGATGCTGTTTTAGCCGCCAGCATCTTCCACTTTGGAGAGCACTCTGTCAGAGAAGCAAAGCAATACTTTGCAGATAAAAATATCCCTGTTAGACCCATGTTTGCACAATAAAATCATTAGTTCCCTACCTAACTTATAAAAGCATTGATTTTCTGGAAACAGCAGAAATAATCCCCTCACAGATATGGATGACGAAAAAAAACACCTATACCACTGCGATCGCTGTGGAGAGCTCTTTGAATCAAACAGGCGCGGGCACGCAGACATACTCTGTACCTCATGTGGAGAGCACCCAGTAAAACCAAAATTCGCTACTGCTTCCGCATTTGCCTCAGTAGCTGACATGCCTGCTCTAGAAAAACAGAGCAAAAAAAGCACGCATGGAATCCCCGGCCAAGATGAAGCAGACTTCTTCTCAATGAAGAAAAAGCAACAGCGTAAAAATATTATGATAATGGGTGCTTTGTGGGTCTTATGCCTAGCAGTCATCGCCACCATGGCATTCAACATGAACAAAAAAGCTAAAGCAGCTGCCAAAACTGACGTAGAACTAGATGTAGAAGATAAATCCTATCTTGCCAGAAAAGAAGAAGCCCTTACTAAATGCATGAAACGCTTCCTTCTCTTCACAACTGAGAATATCATTCACTCTAAATCAGCTCATATTCTAAACGGAAGTGACCTCGTTTTAGATATCAATCGCTTCTATAAAGGAAATCTTATTAAAAACGAACTCACCAAATCTCGCATAATCTCATTCGATCTCATAGAATCAAAAAATCAATCCAAAGCGATCGTGCTCTTAAACTATAATCCTAATTCCTCAGACAACTCTAACGCTTATACCTTTGAAATAATATTCTGGAAAGTCGCTGAAGAATGGCTCATTGACTGGCCTCAATATGTTAGATTAGGTGACATGACTTGGTTCAGATTCTGTGAAAACAAGAACATCGACTCCCCAAAAAGATTCAAGCTATACGCCAGAGAACCAAGCACAGAGTCTCTCGGACTTAGCGGATATGAAGAATATAAATTTTCAGAAGCCTTCAATAATAGCCTCATGCCTAGTCAGCTATCTAAATCCGTTTTTGTCAAACACCAGACCACTCTCAAATCTCAACTTACTAAACAGTTCCGAAAGCTAAGAAAATCCAGAGAAATGAAAGCAAAAAACAAAGGATTATTAAGATCCTTTGACCCAGAAACATCCATAAGAATCGATGTCACTCTGGATTTCGAAGAGATCGAAGGTGAAACAGTCATAGTGCTAAAAGACATCCACAAATTTGAATGGCAAACACCTCCTACCACTAAAAACTAACCAGAAATAGCCTCCCGCATCACACAGACATCTGGCTCTTCACCTGTCCATATCTCAAAAGAGACCGCCCCTTGGTGAATCAACATTGATAAACCGTTCGCTGTCGCAGCTCCCATCTTGTCAGCCATTTTAAGAAGACCCGTCTGAGCTGGTTTATAAATCGCATCATAAACCTTATGATCTGCGATTAAAAACTCAGCCGGAAACGGTAGTTCATCTCCAACCTCCATCCCCATAGACGTTGCATTGATGATCACATTCACATCTCCCCCCACACGCTCCAATTCGTCAAAAGTATTTCCTATAACACAAATTTTCACACCCCTATTGGTCAACCCCCTAGCTAACCGCTCCACCTTCTCAACAGTCCTGTTAGATAAATATAACTTCTCACACCCCTCCTCATTTAACTGAGTCGCTATCGCCTTTCCTGCTCCACCTCCTGCACCCAGAACAAGAACCTTCAAGCCCTCTAAACTAAGGCCAAAATCACACTCTAACGCTTTAACTAACCCCGGACCATCAGAGTTATCACCTAAGATCTCTCCCCCTTTAAAAGAGATCGTATTCGCCACTCCTAAAAGCTCCACAGATTTAGATAACTCATCGCAGCACTCCATAGCCTCCAACTTATGCGGTATCGTTACATTACATCCCACAAAGCCCAATCCTCCCATCAGAGCGAACACCTCCTTCACACACCCAGGCTCCACCTCTACCCTAATATAAGTCATATCTATCCCCAAAGCATCAAGCGCAGCCTGGTGCATCTGCGGAGAAGCAGAATGAGAAACAGGATACCCTATCACCGCCAACTTCGCATTAGCAGGTAATGCCCCCTCTCTTAAATCCTCGATAGTATAAACGTGCTTCATGACAACTCTCCAACCATTCTACGAACCCTACGAACAGACTCATCTTGCCCTAAAATATCCAAAATCTCACCCAGATCAGGCCCACCAGTCATCCCGCTCAAAGCCACACGCGTAGGAAACATCAACTGCCCCGGCTTAGCTCCATTTGCCTTGGCTGTCTCACCAATACTCCCCCTAGCCTCACTCCAGTCCGCTAGAGAAGCAAAAGCATCTGCTAACTGTCCTAGTAACACCACAGCCTTCTCATTCTTCCTCACCTTCTCAACTCCATCAGTATCAAACGGATACCCCTCATCAGTAAAAAATGAAATCATCGCCGGCACCTCACTCAGTAACTTCACCTTCTCCTGAACAGATGCAGCTACCCTCTGATAATCTCCATCCACCGGCAACCCAGCCGCCTTCACAGATGGAGCAGCCTCCGCTGCAAATTCCTCACCACTCATCGCCAACAAATGCTGCTGGTTCACCCACCCACACTTCTCAATATCAAATTTAGCAGGAGCGCGGTTCACCCCATCCAAATCAAATTTCTCCACCAACTCCGCAACCGAAAATATCTCCTCCTCACCCTTCGGCGACCATCCCAGAAGCGCAATGAAATTATCCACCGCCGCTGGCAAATAACCGCCATCTGCATAATCATTCACAGCTGCTCCCTCATCACGCTTAGACATCTTAGATCCATCCTGATTCAAAATCAACGGAATATGCGCATACCTTGGCGGGTCCACACCCAACGCATCAAACAACTGCAAATGCTTCGGCGTATTCATCAAATGATCCTCTCCTCGGATCACATGCGTCATCCCCATCTCTATATCATCCACAACATTCACAAAATGAAACACAAACTTCCCATTAGAACGCCTCACCACCATATCCGGATTAATTGACTCATCCGTATAATCAATCTTAACCTCACCACACACCATATCATCCATCGTCATCAGCCTACGCTCAAACCTAAACCTCCACGCACCATCATCCTCATACACTCGCTCAGCAGCCACCAACTTCTCAAACCACTTCTCATAAATTTCATCCCTCTCAGACTGATTATACGGCCCATACTCTCCACCCTCATTCGGCCCCTCATCGATATCCATCCCAAGCCACCTCATTCCCTCGAAGATCGCCGCCCTCGCCTCATCCGTATTCCGCTCCTCATCCGTATCCTCAACTCGTAAAACAAACGTCCCCCCATGCTTCCGTGCATAAAGCCAGTTGAACAATGCAGTACGGGCACCACCGATATGTAAATAGCCAGTGGGCGATGGCGCGAAGCGGGTGCGGACAGTTTTACTCATGCCGTTGAGTCAATCTCTTCTCATTCAAAATGCAACGTGAAATTTAAATTTTTACACCTCCTCACATCTCTGTAACATGCACCAATGAAGAAAATAGCACCCCACTGGCAGATCATCATCGCGCTCATCGCAGCCATAATCGTCGCCTCCATCCTCAAACAATTTGGCGATGCCACATGGGTCAAGTCAGTGCTAAAAATCTGCTCACTCCTCGGTGACCTCTTCATGCAGGCCCTCAAAATGATCATCGTCCCACTCGTAGTATCATCCATCATCGCCGGCCTCGCAGGACTAGCAGGATTCGATGGCTTCAAACGCATGGGAATGAAAACCCTAGGCTTCTATCTCCTCACCACTCTCAGCGCCGTAATCCTCGGACTAATCATCGTCAACACCATCCAGCCCGGACTCACAGACGGCCAGCCAAATACCCAACTCCGCGAAGTCTTCGACAACGCACCAGCAGAAACATCCCCCACAGACAAAGCAAGATTCGCATCAGAAAGACAAGATCAAGCCAAAGACTGGACAGCCATCTTCAAGCGCATGCTCCCCTCTAACATCGTAAAAGCCGCCGCAGAAGGCCAGCTCCTAGGTCTCCTCGTCTTCAGCCTCATGTTCGGTATCGCCATGGCCCAGTTCCCCATAGACCAGATGCGCCCCATGCGTGACTTCTTCCAAACGCTCAATGACATCATGATCAGAATCACCCAGTGGATCATGGTCTGCGCACCCCTCGGCATCTTCGGCATGATGGTCGCCACCGTCCACAAAAGTGGCGCAGAAGTCTTCCAGCAACTCGGTCCCTACTTCTTCACCGTCCTCATCGCCCTCGCCCTCCACATGTTCATCATCCTTCCCATACTCCTAAAAGTAGTCGGTGGAGTCAGCCCTATCTCCCACTTTAAAGCCATGAAAACCGCCCTCCTAACCGCCTTCTCAACCTCCAGCTCATCAGCCACACTCCCAGTCACCATGCGCTGCGTCCAAGACAATGCAGGAGTCAGCAAAAAAACCGCCAGCTTCACACTCCCACTCGGAGCCACAGTAAACATGGACGGAACCGCTCTCTACGAATGCATCGCCGTCATCTTCGTCGCTCAAGTCATGGGACTAGAAATGACATTCACCGCTCAGATGCTCGTCGTCATCTCCGCACTCCTCACCAGCATCGGCGTAGCCGGCGTCCCCTCAGCATCCATGGTAGCCATCCTCATCATCATGAACAACTCCGGCATCCCAGGAGCAGACAACGCCATCCTCGCACTCTTCGCTGTTGACCGGCTTCTCGACATGTCACGCACCGCCGTAAACGTCTTCGGCGACTCATGCGCAGCAGTCGTCATCGCCAAATCAGAAGGTGAAACCCTCTACCACAATCAATAAAAATCATACTTTAAATATAAAAATACAATTAATTAGTAATAATCAACGCATACACACCGTATTAAACCACATGAAAATGATCACTAAATCCATCATCCTAACCTTAACCCTTAGCCTACTAACCTGCTTCACCGCATCCGCCAAAAAGAAAGTCCTCTTTCTAGCAGGAAAACCAAGTCACTCCAACGGTGAACACGAATTCCGCGCAGGATGTATCCTACTCGCAAACGCACTCAACGAAAGCCACGCTGACATAGAAGCCAAAGTCCACTTCTACGGCTGGCCAAAAGACGAATCCATCTTCGACGGAGTCGATGCCTGCATCATCTACGCAGACGCCGGTGGCAAATTCGGTGACAAATACGCATTCCTAGATAAAAAAGTCAAAGAAGGTATGGGCATCATGTTCATGCACTACGGCGTCCACCCACCCAAACAAATAGGCAAACAATACTTCACCGACTGGATCGGTGCATACATGACAAATGAAATCTCAGTAAACCCACACTGGATCGCAGACATCGTCCCTGAGAAGTCCCACCCCATCGCTCGTGGCATGAAAGACAACTTCACCGCCTATGATGAATTCTACTTCAACATGCAGATCCCCACCAAGACTCAATGTGACTGCTATCACCCAGTAGCAACTGCCATCCCCACCCCAGAAAAAATCGTCAAATACATCAACATGTGGAGCCCTAAAGGAGCCAAATGCTTCGGCACCAAACAAGCACTCATGTGGTGCCGCGCCCCAGAAGCAGACAAAGGCGGCAGAGGAATCGGCTTCGTTGGTGGCCACTACCACAGAAACTGGGCTATAGATGAATTCCGTAAACTCGTCCTAAACGCCATCGTCTGGGTAGCCCGCGCAGAAGTCCCTGCTGAAGGCATCCTCTCAAAACCAGTCACCCAAGAAATGCTCAACGAAAACCTCGACAGACCAGTCAAAGGTCAACCCGTCGAACTACCCACCGAAGCCTTGCTCAAACAAAAGCCAATGCCACAACCTGACCCAAATACCCCTAAACCTCCAAGAAGAAACAAAAAAAAAAAACTACCAAAACCAACATCCAAACTGAAAATACCTTAGACTGGAAACCTGAAGCACCAGCCACCCGAGTCGCCAAAGAACTCTTCTCCATACCTCAAGACAAAAACGCAGAACTAGAAGTCACCGTCTGGGCCACCTCCCCCATGCTCTATAATCCCACCAACATGGACATAGATCAACACGGACGCATCTGGGTACTAGAAGGAGTCAACTACCGCAGAAAAAATCAGCGCCGCCCTAAAGGTGACCGAATCCTCATCCTCCAAGACACCAATGGTGACGGAAAAGCAGACACCTCCAAGACCTTCCACCAAGACCCAAACCTAGAAAGCCCACTCGGAATAGCTGTCTTTGATAACCAAATCGTCATCTCACAGCCACCCAGCCTCATCATCTATACCGATGTAAACCGCAACCTCAAATTCGACCCCACAACAGACAAACGTCAAGTCCTCTTCACCGGGTTCAACGCCCGCCAGCACGACCACTCACTCCACTCACTCACCGCCGGTCCAGACGGAAAATGGTACTTCAACAACGGCAACTGCGGAGGAATATTCACCGATAAATCTGGAAACTCATTCACCCTCAACGGCGTCTACAAAGGAGGCGGAGGTACCTGGTATGTCGACAACAACTTAGCTGGGAAAAAAAGTAGTGACGGCCACGTCTGGACAGCAGGCGCCACCATCAGAATGAACCCAGACGGAACCAACGCAGAAATCGTCGGCCACGGATACAGAAACTCATACGAGCAGACAATCAACTCACTCGGAGAAATGTTCCAAAATGACAACGATGACGTAGCTAGCTGCAGAAACTCCTACATCTTAGAATACGGTAGCGCTGGTTTCTTCACCCGTGACGGCAGCCGTAATTGGAGAAGCGTCAGACGCCCAGGCCAAACCACCGGCCAAGCCCACTGGAGACAAGACGACCCCGGCACATTCGATGTAGGAGACATTTACGGCGGAGGATCACCCACCGGAGTCACCTTCTATGAAAACGGTGCACTCGGCGACCAATGGATCGGAACCTACCTCGCCTGTGAAGCAGCTAAGAACACCATCTTCGGATACCACCCCAAGAAAAAAGGAGCAGGCTACCAAATGAACAGATTTGATTTCACAACCACCAATCTAACAGGCCATTACGTAGGAGGTGACTTCTCAAGACAGATTAAAAAGCAATCAGATGCAGAAGACGCACTCCTCTTCCGCCCATCAGACGTCACCGTAGGAACAGACGGAGCCATCTACTTCACAGATTGGTTTGACGGCAGAGTCGGAGGTCACAGCACCATGGACAACAGCTGCTCAGGCACCATTTACCGCATCGCCCAAAAAGGATTCAAACCAACAAACCCCAAATTTGACCTCAACACAATCGACGGACAAATCACCGCACTCTCCAGCCCAGCAGTCAACGTCAGATACCTTGGCTTCCGTAAACTAAAGGAAAACAAACCCGGCGCACTAACAGCAATCAAAGACCTCCTAAAGAACCCTAACAAATACATCGCAGCACGTGCCATCTGGCTCCTCCCCCACCTCGGAAACGAAGGAATGAAAGCCTGTGAAGAACTCCTCACAGACCCCTCACCAGAAACGCGCCTCGTCGCATACAGAGCTCTCAGAAGAATCGACATAGACATCATCCCATTCGCCAAAAAACTCATGGCGGACCCAGATACCGCCGTCCGCCGCGACGTAGCACTATCCCTCAGAAACAATAATCCACAGGAAACAAAAGACATCTTCGTAGCCCTCGCTAAAAACCTAGACATCAATGACAAAAACTACATCGAAGCCATCGGCCTAGGAGCCGCTAATAATGAAGAAATCATCTGGTCAGCCATCAGAGATAGCACCTCACCTAACAGCCCAGAAGAATGGTCAGATACATTCGCCAAGCT
>JALZVD010000015.1 GCA_023300205.1 Akkermansiaceae bacterium
AGCGCCATAATCTGTTGATTCAGAGTCAAACCACCTAACTTACCACCCAGATCCACAGCCTTCGCCTTACTGCTCTCTGGGTTCACAACATTCACCGCCCTCTCTACTCCCTGCACAGGTAGAAAATGCTACCCATCATTACAGATTGCAAGCCCTAAGGACAAAACCCACCTACTCCACAGGACCAGTATCAATCATCACCATCTCCGCGAACTTATTCAACGACTTATCCTTCAACCAGATCTCATCCAGCACCTTAAATAAAGTAACCGCATGATCCGTGCCAATGATCTCATCTCGATCTAACAGCTCAGACTCCTCCACATCTCCCCAGTCATTATCAGCCGGATTGATCACCGTGAAAGCGTGATGCTCAAAGTCAAACATCACACTAACATACTTATCAAAATCCTCAATAAACACCAACAGCGCCACCCCATGATCTCCCTTCCCATCAGTCCACCGCGCTACATACTCCATATCCGGGAGATCTTCCTCATCATCCAAATAAACAAATCCAGATGAATACACCGTCTTAAATCCACAGCACTCACATGCAATATCAGTAATCTCTTCAAATTGTTCTTCTACAGGCATCCTAGTATTTTATCCTCCAAGTTGAGTCTCCGCCAGCAGCCTATATGTCCCATTATGAGACATCAGCTCATCATGGCTCCCATTCTCCACAATCTTACCATGCTGCAACACCAAGATCCTGTCCGCATCTCTCACAGTGCTCAGCCTATGCGCAATAATCATCGAAGTCCTACCCTCCATCAAGGTATCCAATGCAGACTGCACCAGTCTCTCACTCTCAGAATCCAGCGCACTAGTCGCCTCATCTAACAGCAAAATCTTAGGATCTGCAAGAATCGCACGCGCTATTGCCACACGTTGCCGCTGCCCACCACTCAGCTTAATACCACGCGGTCCCACAGTAGTCTCATAGCCATTCTCAAAATCAGAGATAAACTCATGAGCATTCGCCTGCTTAGCTGCCTCGATGATCTCCTCTTCGCTAGAACCCGGCTTACCATAAGCAATGTTCTCCCCTATACTCCCACCAAAAAGCAACACCTCCTGAGGCACCACCGCAATTGATCGACGTAGCTTCTTAAGACCAATCTCAGAAATCGGTTTCCCATCAAATTTAAGCACACCCTCATGCCCCTGATAAAATCCTAACAAAAGCGAAAACACCGTAGACTTCCCCCCACCACTTGGCCCCACCAGCGCTACTCGCTCACCAGTATTCACCTCAAAATCCACCCCCTTCAAAACCTGACCCTCAGGCCTAGACGGATAAGCAAAGCTCAGCCCCTCAGCAGAAATACTACCCACCAACGGCACATCAGCATCCACATCATAATTCAACTCCATCTCCTCATCGATCAAATCTCGAATCCGCTCCGTAGCTCCAGAAGTAATCTGCAACTGACTCATAATTTCCGGCACAGACCCCAAAGAAGCCGCCACAAACACACTAAACAAAATAAACCGCACATACTCCTCAATGCTGATCTCCCCATTCGCCAACATCTGCGCACCATACCACACAATAAATGCCACCGTACTAAACAACACCAAAATAATAAAACTAATAAACGCAGCCCTAGCCTTCGCACCATCCACCGTAATATTCAAAAACCGAGTCAGCGCCGTATCATACCGTCCCTCTTCATACTCCTCATTACAAAAAGCCTTCGTATCATAGATCCCCATGATCGTCTCCTCCACCACTATATTCGTATCAGCCAGCGCATCCTGAGTCGCCCTAGAATAATTCTTAATCTTCTTACCAAACACAGCAATCGCCAAAACTACAACAGGAACACTCCCAAGCATGATCAAAGACAGTTTCCATGAACAGATAAACACCACCACCAAGCCACCTATCAACGTCACAATCATCCTACCAAACTTCGGCACAGTCGTGATCAACGTCTCACGCATGATCGCCAAATCCCCCGCTATCCGTGAACTCAACTCACCAGAACGCTTCTCAGTCAGATAATTCATCGGTAACCTCACCATCCTACTAAACAACGCACGCCGAATCTCATTCAGCGCACCCTCACCAGACTTAATAAACCCTCGCACCCGCCAATAAGTGATAAACGACTGCAACAAAAGCGCACCAATCAACCACAACACAATCACATTCACATTCGCAATAATATCAGCCTTACTCGCTGCCTCACCCGCACTACCTCCACCAGCCAGCATCGACTTACCAATCAGCTTAGAAAGGAAATACGGAAACGCCAGAGACAACGCCGCAGTCGTATACAGAGCAAACAATGCAGGAATAAAAATATGCTTATACCGATCCATATAACCATACAGACCCATAGCATCTTTCAGGCTCTTACCCGCCTTGCCTTTCTGTTTTTTACGTTCCTCAACTGACATACCTATTGGCTAAGTGATTTGCACCCTATTGTAAAGGTGCAGTTCATGTAATTTACCGCTTGCCACACCCCCACAGACAAGCTAACTCCTCCACATGGCAAATGAAACCACACTAATCCTTCTTAAGCCTGATTGCGTTCAAAAAAACCTCTCAGGAGACGTACTAGGCAGATTCCAAGACAAAGGACTCACTGTCCGCGGCATCAAAATGATGACACTAAGCAATGAACTCCTCACCGAGCACTACTCACACGTTGCAGACAAGCCATTCTTCCCAGAAATCGTAGAATTCATGCAGCGCACACCAGTCGTAGCTCTCGCCCTCGAAGGTGAAAACGCTATCGCAGTCGTTCGTGACCTCCTCGGACCTACAAACTCTGAAGAAGCTCCAGCCGGAACCATCCGTGGTGACCTCGGTGAAAACATGATGGTAAACGTCTGTCACGCATCAGACGGACCAGAAGCAGCTGCAGACGAGCTAAAGAGATTCTTCGCAGAAGGCGAGATCTTCGCTTACTAAGCACCACTCACATTCTCAAAATAACAACTAAAGCACGTTCCATCACCGGGACGTGCTTTTCCTATGCATACTCAAGGTCTAATCAACTCCACCGTCGGAAAATAAGTGGTATACCGTCTCACATCGCGAGTCAGAATAGCAACCTCAGTCGCCTCAGCATGCCCTCCAATAAAAAAATCAGGCAAAACAAAATCCTTACCTCCCCTTCGTCTTTTATAAGCACGAAAAGCCTTTGCAGCCTTAAACAATCCTAGACGCGGAATCTCCTTAAAATACAACCCTAAGTCCCTAACCAAAAGATCTACATCTCGGACTAAATCATACCCAAAACACAACTCAGCATAAATAGCCGGATTAATCACCAGCCCTTCAGAACTATACTCCTCAAGCATCCCAATTGACCAATCAGCCCATCGAGGATCATCAGTAATAACATCTAAAATAATATTCGTATCTACAATGACAGACATCGATTAGCTCATTATCCTCTAGTAGCCTCCAACCACTCCTTAGTTGATAAATTCTGAGAACGAGAACCTCTATAAGCCTCGAACTTACTCTTCACTGCCTTCCCTCCCTCCTGAGAAGAAGCCTTCTCGACCAACACAACACCATTCTCAATACGGAACTCAACCTCTGCATGTGGCTCAACACCCAAATGGCGTCGAATATGCTGAGGAATCGTAACCTGACCTTTCGTCGTAACCTTCATAGTAATACCTTACCATGTAATACCGTGATTTCAAACTCTTTATCTACAAGCCGCCTCCTAGTAACCCTATCTCTACAAATCCTCAGGCTTACTCAATAACTCAGCAACCCTCTTCAACAATCTCCCCGCATCACCCCCATCTATCACACGGTGATCAAACGTCAGCGCAAGCTCCGCCTCTGTCACAGGAATAAATGCATTCACCTCATCAGACCAAACCGGACGCTTCACCCCAGCACTAATCCCTAAAATAAGAGTCTCATTAGGAAGCGGAATAGGCGTCCCCCATGTTAGACCAAACGTTCCAAAATTCGTCACCGTAGCTATCCCCCCCTTAGTAGCGGCCTCAGGCAACCTCCTATTCCTAGATTGCTCTACCAACTCAGCATACTCATCACTCAGAGCACTCACAGACTTAGTATCCACATGCCGTATCACAGGAACCATCACCCCATCCTCCACCTGAACAGCACA
>JALZVD010000016.1 GCA_023300205.1 Akkermansiaceae bacterium
GCAACATCCTCCACCATAGGCAAGCCGAATTCGCTGCAGATTTCACCGATCGCCCAGCTATCTGCAAGTCCGCCGAGAAGGTGGACGGGCATCACACAGGTGACCGGACGATTCGTGGAAGGATTAATGAGGCGGCCCGCCTCATCTCGATGGCAGGATGCCAGAAATTTACGGACGCTCTCCGGGCTCAGCTGCCAGTCACTCGGATCGACATCCAGGAAACACGGCCAGGCACCGACGTAGCGAACTGCATTTGCGGGAGCGACGAAACTAATGCCAGGCATGAGAACTTCATCTCCCGGCACAACTCCGGCCATCACCAAACCAATATGCAGGGAGGCCGTCCCCGAGGTCATGGCGACTGCATACTTGGCTCCACTGGCCTCAGCAATCAGGCCTTCAAACTGGCCCACAAAGCTTCCGGCATACGAGACCCAATTGGTGTCGAAACATTCCCCGACGAGGGCTTTTTCCCGACCGGTCATCTCGGGAATACAAAGAGGGATAAAGGATGTGCTCATATATCTACATTATGAAATGGTTTAAAATTTGAGTTCCCATCAGGGCATCAATCTTAGCCAAATGACTACGCTCCCGCATACCACTGATTTACCTCAGCATCACGATCCTTTGGTAGATCATTGGTATCCAATCTGGCTAACGTAAACTGACTAGCCTTATCTACTGTAGCAGTGCCGACTTTGGTTGTCAGCGCGAGCCTACACTTATAGGTCTTAAGTAGAGAAACCGTGTCCTCATTGTAATTTCCATAAGGGTAGCACATGGTCCAATAATTTGGATCGGTCCCGATATCGTTCAAAAAAGAAAGCGATTTCTCGATTTCTTCCCTTTGCCCCTTCATCGTCAGTGAACCTAACCAATTGTGAGCATATCCGTGGCTTCCAAAATACATTCCGTTTCGATGCATGCACCTTATTTGGTCCATACTCAAATAGAGTTCTCTCGCAAACCTCCCTTCTTCAATTTCGACGAATTTCTTAAAAAGGTTGTCAGTTACAATTGACCGGACAGTATCACTCAACTCAACTTGAAGTAATCTTTTGATGTAAATTACATCAGCAGTATCATAGCGACTGGGATGAGCCAACTTCTCGTAATAGAAAGCATCTTGCTCTAAAGAGTGCTCATTGCGTAAAAGTGCTAATTCACGACTAATCTCATCTACTATAACCGACTTATTTTTCTGTGAAGCCAAAATGAAGTGGATCTTATTGACATCTAAGACTTTGTGTTCGGCTATAGCCTTCGCTGGAGGGAAAAAGCAGCCCTGAATCCCCTCTTGATTCAGGAACGGAAATACGTGCGTGAAATGGTCGATATAGCCGTCGTCGAACGTCAGTAAAACGGCTTTATCGGGCAAGGATGTATTATTCTCGATTGAATCAACCAAGGTTTCCATTGTGATGAAACGATAGTGCTTTTTTAGAAATAGAACTTGTTCCTTAAATTTACTGAACTCCAATCCCTTGATTTCGGGATACCGACTCTCAGCTAAATCCCTGACGTAGTGATACATCACGATTGTAACGTTTTTACTCATAATTTTTAGCTCGGTCTATCTTGGTCACCATCTCCCTTGAAAAGTCTTAGCACTTCAGGATTTTGGGTCGCTGCAAAAAAGTGAATTGGAATGTTCTCTTGCAAAAAGGGTGAAAAATAATTGGGAACCACCAAATCCTCTTGGTCTAGCGGCACAAGCTGAAATCCAGATCGCTGAAGCATAGCTGAAGACAATCCAAAGGAATAGAAGTCCGCATACTCAAGATTCTCAGCTTCAAGAAAACACCTCAGAAAGCTACCAAACATCGGTAAAGCGCTTTCGTGTCCATAAAAGTCGACAACCCTTAGCACCTTAGATCCCTTCCACTCTTGAATCCTCGTCACTAAGACTGATTCAAGCTTCTGGCCTCTAAAAACTCCAAATATGGAATATTTGTAAACGGGATGCTCCCAATACCTTTTAGTGAAGTATACGCTATCTTTACTCGGAGTATGATTCTCATTCGTTCCTTGCTCGAAGGGAAATGAACCTAAATCGTCAGAACGGGTCAATTTTCTTACAGAAAAGTCTTCTTCTGATGCAATTGGATCAACCGACTCTCCAAGAGCGGACTTACTAAATTTACCGATCACGAAACGGTCAAGCGACCGATTGATCAACACATATTGCTCCAGCTTCCCTGTAAACATCTCCAAGTATTTGTAGATCCCAATTGTCTTACTGTTGATACCAACACTAAAAACAGTATCAACGTTTGGCTGATCCTGTAAAAAATTTAATAATTCAATACCCAAAATTGGATTTGAGCACGTGCTGCTCACCTTCCAAATCACTGTTGCAACATCGGAGACCAATGTTTTCGCTGTAGGGATAAAACCCAAAACGCCACAAATCACCCCATTATCTCTGGCCAACACAAAATTCACACGATCGCCGACCACATGCTCATATTCGAAAAAATTTCGATCTCGGGCTAGGATATGGTTCTTTTTCCACTCCTCGTGAATGAAATCTCTGATCTCGTCGACGTCAGACAAGGAAGCAATAGAAATTGTCACGATAATTAAAAGTTCGAACCGCCCGTAATTGGGATATTCACTCCGTTGATGTAGTCAGTATCGTCGGATAAAAGCATAAGAAGAATCGGAATAACATCAGCTACCCTCGCGTTTCTCTTCAAAGGATGATTCGCTGCACTTAATTGGACTATCTTCTCATTTATACCAGAAAGAAACTGTGTTTCCACCATCGACGGCGAGATACTGTTGATGCAAACATGTTTGGTTGCATACTCGGAGGCCAGTGCCTTCATAAGACCCATGAGGGCGTATTTAATCGTGGTATATTGGCACAAAGCCATTGGAGGCACACCCAAGGTAACGCTCGACAACATACAAGCCACTTTTCCTCGCCTCTCTTTTGCAAGCTTGGGAAGGAACCGTGAAAGAATCTGAACGATAGAGCTAACGCAAACTGAAAACTCTGCTTCCAGATTAGTTGGTTTGAGATCTTTAAACCGAATATTTTCAAATTTAGGCGCTGCCAGATGAACAATTTTATCAGGCACCCCGATTTTCAATTCGATGGTTTCCAACATAGTGTTGATACTCACAGAAGAAGAAAAATCAGCTTGAACGAGTATCATTTTGTTTCTCGATCTTTCCTGTAACGAAATAAGCTTTTCTCTGTTGCTGTGGTAATGAGCTATAATGATGGAATCTTCTGGAAGCCTCTCAATAAGCGCGGTCCCAATATCTGAAGAGGCCCCAGTGATAAAAAAAGTATTATTCATGTAAAAGACCTATTTTAATCTTAGCGCGTGATATGCTTTCACCATTCTGATTTTTAATTCCCGCTTTCACCACAATATGACGGAACCTTTCATCAACCTCGGAAACTTTTCCGTTTATGATGAGAGCGTCTCCGACAAAGACTGGTTTTGAGAACTGAATTTCGATTGAGTGTAAGAGCGAGAATTTTCCAGGGAGATGAACACCTACTAGCGTTGAATAAAACGAGGCAGTTAACATTCCATAGACCACCCTTCCTTTCAAGCCTTGTGCCTTGGCGTAGGGTTCATTCAAATGCAAAGGGTTTACGTCACCTGAAATTGCTAAAAACTGCTCCATCATTTCAGCGGTGATCACTGAAGCAAAAGATTCAGAGTGCCCGACTTCGAGTTCTGAGATACGATATTCTTGCATAGCTAAAAATCCATTTTTTGAACCATAAGGTCGACCATGGCACCAACATTTTTAAGACTTGCCAGCTCGTCCAAGCTGAATTTTATTTCAAACTCCTTTTCGATAGCTACGACGAGATTGATGTGATTCAACGAGTCCCAGTCTTCCACGGTCTCGGAGGAAGTTGTCTCCTCGATTTCCAGCTCATCATCGTCAAAAATGTCTCTAAAGATCTCTTGAGTTTCCTTGAAAATTTCGTCTCTATTCATAATTTTATGTTATTAATTGATGTTGATTGGTATTTCTCTTTTCTTATAAGTGGATAGTTTTAGTCTCCAGCGCGGACATCCACTTTCGGAACTTATCGTCTCGAAACCAAATTTCGTGAATAAATCAGCCACCATTTTATTTTTCGGGCTTTCCCGATAGGTTCCAATAATTTCTTCCAATCCACGCGCTACACATTCGGCAACTAAAATTTCGAGCACCGCAAATTCCATATCGCGCTTCAATACTCGGCAGCTCATTAGCCAAGAATCTATATGGCACTGATTGTCCTTAATCTTCCCAATCACGACAGTAATCAGCCCGTTGTCACCAAACTTATCGGTAAGTCTTCCATAGAGCGTAATGTAATCTTCACTCGATAAAAATTCGCTTACCTCAGTAAGTGAGTAACGTTTTGTCGTCAAATTAAACTGGTTCGTTTTGTTGATAAGCTGACTGATTCGCTCCAAATAATGATTAGAGAATGGCCTTATTTCGGATGTCATCTCTAATGAATTGAGGAAATCTTGATATGATGAAAAGCTGGCTTTTTGCTTTTTTCTACTTTGGTCATTAGAATAGAACTTAGTTCTCTCAATGTCGTCTGGTGAGATGTTTACCGCTTCAAAATAGCTATTTCCTTCTATGAAATCAATGAAGTTGATTACCTGATCCCCAACATCAGGAACAGCCACATCGGGTAACTGAGCTTTTACAATACTTCGTTCCATCGCGTTATCATCGATGAAAACCAAGCTATCCAGACCGATATTAATGTCCTTCGCTATGATCTCGATATTCTCTGGTTTTGGATCCCAGTTTGCCTTGAATGCCACAAAATCATCAACCTTCAAAACGCTGTCTGGATGCGTGAAGCCTTCCCTAGCAATCTTGTCATCGTTTTTAGAAGCCACCGCTAAAATGACTCCCCTCTTGCTCAATTCCTTGGCATAGGCTTGAAAAGAAATGAATGATTCGCCGGCCGCACTTTCTTGGCCCAACTGAATCCCGCCCATCCCATCGTCTCCAATAACTCCTCCCCAGCAAGTGTTATCTAAGTCCAGAACTAAGCACTTTTTCGATTTACCAAGAATGGAAGCAATAATTGCGGCGATGCTATTGGCCAAGTTTGGGAATGCGTCGAAACTCATGGCGTATTTTGCCGTATGCCACAAACCAGCGTCGTGCCATTCTCGAAGCCCGAAGGATGCAGCAAGGTAGTTTATGTCATTTAGAAAAAGTCCCGAAGTCTCTCTAGCCGCCTTTGCGAATTCCAGATTGAGCCTAGACAGGAAAAAGGCTTTACCATGAATATCGTAGCAATCTAAATTCCCCAGACTTCGATGAGGAGGTAAATCGAAATTATTTTGAATCACCGGACAGCGAAAGCGTTCTAACGCTTTCCAGATTTGGCGAAAGCGTTCTAAGTCCTCCTCAAGCTGGTTTTCCACCTCGTCGCTACCACAACCGAAAGAAGGAAATTTTATGACGTTTCGAAAGGAAGTATGAATATACACGATATCGGGGCCGAAATCGTCAAGCTCACTACTTCCAAAAACTGCGTCTTCGTAAAATTGATTATATTCAGACTGATAAAATGAAGGGCGAAAACCATTCTTGAGCAAAAAAAGCTCCAAAATATTTACCACTTGGTCAGTGGTCGAACCACCAAGAATGGCGACTCTGATCTTGTGTAGCGACTGATTCTCACTTAACTCCTTTTTAAGAGAATTTTTTTTCCTGAAAATTCGTTGGATTTCAAATGGGTAATTTAAGGGAGAGCTCATAAGTGTCACAAATAATTAGTTTACATTACTATTTTACATTTCTCTAACTAGGATTTGATAAACGGAAAAGATTGCGTGGCGTGAGAATTTCTTGAAAATTACCCAATACTGGTTAGCTCAGGATTATCCTCTAGAGTTCCTCAGAACAAATTATAGATTAGCGCTCACTTGAGAATCTTCGTTTAGTTTGGCCATGACACTACAAGCCAGAACCTGCTCCCAAATTAAAGCGGCTCCTTCTGGAACTTGATCTGCTGGCAGAAGACTACTTGGTTTATAAAAACCTCCACTTGCGGCCTTATTTCGGCTCGACCAAGAATTCCCTTTTACAGGATTTCCAAGAATCGTGGCTGTCTTCAATTGAGGAGCCCAATCGATCCCTAGAAATCGACAAAGTGCACGTTGTGACTCCTCTGGAGATTCCACTAGAGCTTCAAAAGTTACGATGCCTACTTGATCGGGAAAGTGCATCGCGAGATAAAGGGCATCAATGACTTTATGAAACCAATGCTCCCAAGCAGTCTGAATCATCTCAGAAGTGGGTTCGATATCTCCGTGGCGCGACTTAATTTGGGAAATTGCATACGAGGGAAACGAACGAAGACTCACTAGGATCCGCGCTTGCTGATGAGTTTCGCATAACCATTTCAGCTGGGTTCTCATCCCTCCATGAACAAAATAGCGATCAAAGCGCTCGGATTT
>JALZVD010000017.1 GCA_023300205.1 Akkermansiaceae bacterium
TTGATGCGAGTATTGCCTTTAGTGATGCATTTACTTGGGATTTTGATAATCGTGATGGAGTGTCTGCTGGTCATCAGGACTTTGTGGGAGTTGCTATTCATGAGATTGGGCATAGTTTAGGTTTTACTAGTGGTATTGATATAGTGGATTTTGTTATTGATGATCCTCAGAGTCTTGAGAATTTTAGAATTTTCTCAGGATTGGATGTGTTTCGCTATAGTGCTGATGGTGTTTTGGATTTATCAGTAGGGACAGATTCTTATTTTTCTATTGATGGTGGAGCTTCTTCTCTGGCTGAATTTTCGACTGGAAGGTTAAATGGTGATGGTCAGCAGGCTAGTCATTGGAAGGATAATCTAGGTTTGGGTATTTTTGATCCAACGGCGGAGCCTGCTGGGACTGTCAATGTGGTTACGAGTTTGGATCTGCAGGCGATTGATGTGATAGGTTGGGATTTGGCGCAGGTTCCTGAGCCGGCATCGGTTGTGCTTATTGGATTGGGTGGAGTGTTTATGGTGAGCCTTAGGCGTCGGTAATATGGGTACTGATTTTTATTTTTGTATGCTTGAGCTTATTTTTCAAATCGTTATTTGAAAAAATGATTTGAATTATAATTCTTGCGAGTGTATTTACTATGCAGGATGAAGCAGGTAGCTAAACAGGACGCGAAAGAAAAACTCATCCGTAGCGCTATTGAGGTGTTTGCGGAGCAGGGTTACCGAGGGGGGAAGATCGCGGATATCGTGAGAGGTGCAGATGCAAATATTGCGGCGGTGAACTATCATTTTGGTTCTAAGGATCAGCTGTTTGTGGAGGCTCTTAGGCAGGCGTATGTAGATGCAGATGAAGTTTACCCCAGTAGTGGTGAGTTGGCAGATGATGCGAGTCCAGAGGAGAAGATAGCAGCTTTAGCGCGGGCTATTTTGTGGAGGTCATTTGATGGTGGTAGGGCTGGTGATTTTAATAGGATCATGAGTAAGGCGATCCATCTCCCGAGTTCGCCGATAGAGATGATTATGAAAGAGGTGGAACAATTTGAGTTGAGAGATCTAACTTCTTCGTTGGCTGAATATTTAAGGTCAGATAGTGAGCAACTAATTAGTTGGGCGCTGGTTGTTTTTATGTCATTAGCTACGATGATTTCCAAATGCCCCGATGGACTTAAACAGAAACTATTAGCGCATTCATCAGAGCTAGAGTATGACAAAGAGACTACTGCGCGGATGATTGATGCACAGGTAGCAATTATCTTCGCTGCGCTTTCGGCCGTTCCTAAACAATTTCTATAATTAATTATTCCTGACTCAGAGACTCATAGTTATTCATCATGAAGCGCGTTACTCTAACATATTTTATTACGACTAGCTGGATCATTGGGCTTTCGGGTTTGCTGACGTCGTGTAACCTTATTCCTGATAAGCCGGAGGCTAAGGCTCCGAGGGTTGCAGGTGCAGTGGCGATCCCTGAGAGGTTTGATGGGGATTTTGTTCCGACACCAGATGTTGCAAAGGGGCTGTTGTCTTTGTTCTCTGATTCGCAGCTAAAGAAGTATGTTAATATGGCATTAAGGAGTAATCCTGATTTGCAGACAAGCTTAGCGACCTTGGAAGAATCTGGGTTCGATACGAGAGTGGCGAAGGCGGCTGGAAGGCCGACTCTCACAGGAAATATTTCTTATGGTGGAGTGAGGTCAGACGGGGTTAATTCTGAGAACCGAACCGCGTCACTGGATGCCGGATGGGAGGTTGATGTATGGGGTCGAATCCGCGCAGGAGTGCAAGCTGCGTCACGAGATCAGGCTGCGATAGCTGGAGATTATGAGGCTGCGAGACAGTCGATAGCAGCGCAGACGATGCAGGCGTATTTTTCACTGGTGACTACTGAAAAACTGTTAGGTCTTTCAGGGCGTCGGTTAAAGAGTTTTGAAGAAACGGAGGCATTGGTTACACGTCGTTTTGAGTCGGGGACTGGTAGTCTTAGTGATGTGAGTTTGGCGCGCACAGATGTGGAGAATACGCGTGCCGAGATAGAACAGCGAAAAGATAATCGGGATCAAGCTGGGCGGCAGCTCAAGTTCTTGACTGGGAGTTATCCAGATGCGCGCGTTTATGCGAAGTCTTTTCCATTACTGAGGCGTGGAGTGGCTGCGGGGGTGCCATCTAGTGTGATGATGAGCCGACCTGATATCTATGCGGCTTATCAACGAATACGTGCAGCAGATAGCCGAGTGACTGTGGCGTATAAAGATATGTACCCTCAGTTTTCATTAACTGCTAGTGGTGGTCAGCGATCTAATACGCTGAATGGTCTGTCAAATAGTAGTTTTACTGTCTTTTCTCTTTTGGCAAATGCTGCAGCGCCGCTTATCGATGGTGGAGCTCGCCGTGCGGAGATAGGTGCAGCGGATGCTCGAGCGAAACAGGCTTTATCAGATTATCGCTCGGTGTTATTAAGCGCGTTTCAAGAAGTGGAGAATGCTTTAGGATCTGAGTATTATCTCAAGAATCAGCAGGTTGCTTATACGAGGGCGCTGAAGGCGGCGAAGCAAGCGGAGGAACAGACACAGAGAAATTACGAGTCAGGACTGGTGGAGGTGTTGACTTTGTTAGATGCTACGCGGCGATCATTTAACTCTGAGGAATTACTTATTAACACCGAATCTAACAGGTTTGATAACCGAATTAGCTTAGCCCTCGCTCTGGGGAAAGGGCTCTAACGGGAATAATCACATTATTTTATTATTATGAATATCATCGTCAGAATTTTCGTCACGCTTGTGATTTTAGGATTAGCGGCATGGGGAGCTTATGTTCTCAAGCTTTCTAAACCGGAGCCCAAAAGTAAAAAGA
>JALZVD010000018.1 GCA_023300205.1 Akkermansiaceae bacterium
TATAAGCAGTCGCTTTACGTATGTGCATATACTGAGGGATCCGGTCCCATGAAAACTCCGGATAACACTTCCTAATCTCAGCTTTAGCTTCAGCTCTTACCCCTTGCCCGAATGACTGTGGTGAAAATACTAAGAACAAACTAGCCAGTAACACCATATTTCTCATAACATATTTTCTACTCATATTCTTGAGGCTGTTTAATTGAGGCCAAAGGAGTTAATTTGTTCCCCATCAGCTTTTACCGGAGTAACAATAGCTTCTTCTACCCCATCATTAAAGAAAGTCACTCGCTCTCCAGACTTCATACTCACAGCCAAGCGACCATCTTTCAGAATTTTCACCCCAGCCGGATTGATCCCTTCTATACGAGCAGGCTTGAAGTCCAGCTTCACAACACACGGCTCTCCAGCATGACTCTTGATAGAAACAAACTCAGTCACACCCTTTGAGCGAGCCGCACTAACCACAAATCCCCCCTTAGCCAGCAAACCATCAAAAGACAAATTCTCCCATGACTTAGGCAACGCCGGGAACACACGAATCGTGTCACCCCAACTCTGAAGTATCATCAACTGTATCGAATCACACAAAGACAACGGAGTCTCTGTCACTGGCTGAATATACTTTGTCTCAGTATACATCGTCGTAGAGTGAATCATCGCTGGATTCTTAGGAAAAAGCTCCTGCATCTTCATAAAGATATCGAGATACTTACCAGCTGTTTCACCATCTTCCTGAAGAGCATACATCGCAGCTGCACCGCTCCATGAATACCCAGCATTCCCTGTTCCAGGGTAATTAATCCAATGATCCACCGACTTCGCAATCAGCTCTCTACTCTTAGGCTGATCGATATTAACCTCACATAACGGATAAATCATCATTAAATGAGAGTAATGTCTGTGAGACTGCTCAAAAGGAAAATCCTTAGCAACCATATAACCATTTTCATTCACAGGATAATCTACCAGACGATCGATCACATCCTTCCACTTTGGAAGTAACGGGTCATTTATTTCATAACGTTCAGCGATATAGATAAGCGTTGCACACCCCCAGCGAAACAGTGCTAAATTAAAATTACAATCTTCCCCTCCACCATATTCAGGTGAGCGTGTAAAAGGTAAATGAATTTTACCATCAGCACCCTCAACCATGAAATGCAAATACGTATTCACTGACTTTTTCAGCAATGGGAAAAAATGATTCTTCGTGCGCTCAACATCCATCGTTCTCTCCAACATCATCCAATAATCATGACAAGTCCAAAGAAGCTCTCCCGTAAAGCCCAGCTTCTTCGTTGGAAACTTGCTAATAAATGTCTGCGGGACAATCGTAGACATCCCCGCACAATCTCCACCATATTCCTTAGGCATATTTGCCACCAGTTGAGGTAGTTTTTCATCCATCTTAGTGAACAAACTCTCAGCTACCTCAAGACGATTCGCCGTCGAAAGAAACCAATAAGACAACTGAGTATTCAAATTAAACCAGCCATTCGCCCACGCAGTATTTTCCACCATCCATGGCCCCATCGTATCCATAAATGCACGCCCTTTCCTTGCACCTGAAGCAAACTTATAAACCTGAATCCAATAAAAACTTTCCATCCTAGTATTATCGAGACTCAGAAAACTCTTCGGATAATAAGCATGCCACCAGACTCGATGACGTTTAATAAGACTCTCCAGAGACTCCCCCTCTACTTTCTTCAAATGAGCAATGGCATCCCTAGTCGCTGTCTGTTCAGGAAAACTATGCTCTATAGAAACACGTAGCTCCTGCCTACCATCCACACCCTTTACAACACTCCATGCCGTACCCGTCTCACCACCAGCAGTGAGCACCTGCCGTGATACCTCATAACCATCTATCTCAGTTAACTCAGGATCAGGGTTATAACCATACTTAGCTCCAGCCCATGATTTTCTGGTAGATGACACCTTCTCACCTCTCTCTTTCACTTCCAATTCAGCCTGTAATCTAGCCGGAGCGATCGCCTTAAGAGGAACAAATTTCAAACTAATACCCAGCTCCTCCTTCGTCGGTTTCAAATCATAAATAATGAGCATATCATCACTATGCACCAAAGCCTGTAGATCTACATGCCCCTTATCAGTCTTCACCCGCACACGCGTTTCAGCATTATAAAGATCCAGTCGCCCATCAAAACCTGTTATTTTACCAACTGTCTTCAGAATGAAGTAACCGTTTGGCAATCTTGACTGAGAAATGAAAGGCGGCCCACCAGTCTGATGATCCTCTACATCCCCCCTACCCAAGCTAATACGTATCGTATGATCATCCAGCTGATGCAGCATTGAGCCCAACATGCCATTACCCATAAACGGCCCATCATACCAAGATTTTGGTGCTTCAGACCAAACAAGATCATGACGAGAAAGAAACTCTTTCCAGTCTACCTTCACCTTAACTACTTCTTGAGCCTGTAATGCCCCAAGTCCCATCAATAACGTCAAAGCCGATATAATCCAGCTATAAATAAGTCTCATAAATAAATAATTTTCTAATGTTATAGTAAAATGAATTACCCAGTGAACACACTTAGGATCCCTTAGCCCACTTCACTTATTCTTAATTTCTCTAGTCATCAGTCCTGAACGGACGCGTCGGTAAATTCGCTGAGTTAACAAGATTCGTTTTCGGCATCGCAGCAAATGCATACCTGATAAATTTAGGAGACTTCAGCTCTGCAGAAGACAGTACCACTCCATCATTAATGATCACAGCATCAGCAACAAACCATTTTTTAGTATCCTCAGATAACCAGAAGCCCGTAGGAGCCTTTCCATCTTTTGTCTTTAACCCTTCAGTATTTTCAAATTGAACAATGAGTTTACCCTTATCTTTTTTCACCTCTTTCATCACTGGACCATCAGCTACGACGTCATTGCCTAAAGTATCCCGCTGCGCTAAAAGTGCTAAGCGCTCGCCAATAGGTAATTTATCTTTCGGGTGAATATTCGTAAGATGACCTAAATCAATCGTAGTAACTACTGAAGTGTTTGGTAGCTCTAATGCCTCAAGCTGCGCCTCTCGCATCCAAGCCCATGACCTAGCGGTCGGACTTTCTGCCACTTTTTCTAAGCCTTTTGCATAGCCAGGTAGCATCACCGCCATAAAATGAAAATCATCCCTCTTCCACTCCTTACGATAACGCTGAATCCATAACTTAAGAGCATTTCCATAACCCGTCATCGAGATACTACGTCGATACCATGGCCCGTCAGGAAGCTTATCATAATTCATAGCATTCCGCTCCCCTTGATACCAAACTAAGCCTCTACATGCGTAGGGAACTAGAGGCGCAATCATCGCATTATAAACAATATTAGACTGCCGGCGAATAAAAATATCATCATCTTTTTTTCTAGCCTTTGGTGACTCAATAATTCCTTTAATCCGCAACATCCGCTCCTTATCCGCATACATCTCATCCATCTGCTCTTTAAAAATAGGAAGCTGATTAGTCATATCACGCGGCATCCAGGCCTCTATAGATGAACTACCCCAGCAACTTAAAATAATCCCCACAGGAACATCTGCAGACTTCTCTAAAAAATGAGCAAACCCTGCTGCAACCGCACTAGGTGGTATACCATCTTTCCACTCTACTCCTGCAGGTAGAGAATCTTGCGGCTCAAATGCTACAACCTTCGGCACATCAAAATAACGGATATTCGCATTCTTAAGAGTTAGTTTTTTAAGCTCAGGCACAGCTGATATCCCCATCGCCATATTAGACTGACCAGAACAAATCCACACTTCTCCAACCAGAACATCCTCATAAATGATCTCATTAGCACCAGAGACTTTCATCTCACGTCCCTCAGCTGAAGCCTCCATAGATCCAAGCTTCAACATCCATCTACCATCCTTACCTGAAATAACCGTCTCACTCTGACCACCAAAAGAAACCGTCACTTTTTCCCCAGGATCTGCCTCCCCCCATACTGGAACATCCATCCCTCGCTGAAGCACCATCTTATCTCTGAATAGTGAGGCAGGATTTACAGCTGCATGAGCATGAACAGCCGCTAACAAAGTAGTAATAAAGATTAATTTCATCATTTAAAGTGGTTCTTGAATTCGTGTTAAACTAAAAAAAGCACCTATCTCGCTTACGGGATGAGTGCTTTAATACCCATGTATTTTTCAACATTGATTCAATCACAATAACATTGAGCGATCAAAGTTACTGTGACCTATCTCCCATCAAAGCTTACTTAAGCTTCTTCTCTAGCTGAGGTGGAATACGTCCATAAGTAGGATCATAAACAGGAATGCCCATACCCTCTGGAGTCTGCCAACCTGGCTTAATCTCATGTGTGACGTATGCATAGTACGGTGTCGCCTGCCCATCTGCACTAATAAATATCGGAGACAGTTCAGTTACTCCCTTCTTCAAAGTAACTTTAAAAGTAACCTCCTTTGCTCCCTCAGGAATATCCTTAGTAACATCATAGTCCGCTATACGCATACGAGCTTGCTTATAGTTATATGCCTTACCATAAGTCCCATCATTGATCCCTTTATCCGCTTCCACTGGCCAACGACGCAGAGAAATCTCATAATCTCCAGCCCTCTCTACCTCAATAGCCCAATGCGAAACCTCAGCAACCGCTCCAGCCACAATGTGTCTTTGGCTCCATGGTGGAAGCTTGTTAATGAGCCAATCATGGGATGAAAGAGCAACCATTGGTGATTCCTCAGAACCGATGATCATATAACTTGTTAGATTATGCTCCTCTGACACATCATTCCAGAACACATCATAATCTCCACGCATCTGCTCAACGATTTCTGGGTGTTTCTCAGCAACATCTCTTGCCTGTTTAGGATCACCCTTGATGTTGTAGAGTTCTTTACCGTTAACAAGTCGCCAATCATCATTCATCACCGAGCTTTGTTTCCACTTGATAGGGTCTACAACTCGCTGAGATTCCACCACAAGAGAGCGCTCCTGCCAATGATCACCATCTCCGTAGATTAGTTCCTTTATGCTAGAGCCATCATACTTTACTTCTTTGGTCTTGAGACCAAGTAGCTCTATAAAAGTAGGCAGAATATCTATATGAGCGGTGAGTCTTTCTACTGACTTACCTGCTTCTATTTTTCCACCATTCCAGCGAAGAATGAACGGCACTCTATGTCCTCCCTCATATTCAGAACCTTTCTTACCACGCATTCCTCCATCATACCCACGTCCACCTTTCAGTCCGCCAGCAGTGCCGTTATCAGTCATAAAGACAAGTAACGTATTTTCTGATAAATCTTCATCATCCAGAAACTTCATCAGCTTGCCCACATTCTCATCAACATTAGCTACCATCCCATAAAATACAGGATTTGAAACCAGAGGATTATTCTCATAGGGATCAGAATATTTCAATGCAACATAATCAGGACTATGCGGTGCATTCGTCGATATATAAGCAAAAAATGGCTTATTCTGCTCCTTGCTAGCTTTAATGAATTTCATACCTTCATCAAACCAGATATCTGTGCAGTAACCTTCAAATTGCTGAAGCTTTCCATTCACCACATAAGTATCATCAAAATAATCATTCCCCCAATAGTCAGGCGCCTGACCCACTCCACCAGCCATATGATACACAGTATGCTGGAATCCACGGTCTTCAGGTCGGTATGGATAACAATCACCTAAATGCCATTTTCCAAACATCCCAGTCGCATAGCCATTCTCAGCAAACACATTCGCCATCGTAATCTCTCGAGCGCGCAACATACTACGTCCCTGAACTGTATGCCATACACCCACACGGTTAGAATATCTACCTGACATCAGAGCTGCTCGCGTCGGTGCACAAGTCGGATCCACATGGAAATTATTAAGCAGAGTACCCTGAGTGCGTAGCTTATCAATATTTGGAGTCTTAATCGCAGGGTTCCCAGTAAAGCCTAGATCACCATAACCTTGGTCATCGGTGATCACGATGACTACGTTTGGTTTATCTGCAGCTACTGCAAACGTAGCAGAGAATAGACTGAGCGCTATAGTCGCTCGCTTCATATATTGTCTTAATTTCATAACTGTATTTGTGGGTCGAGTTTATCTGTCTGATAAATCTATTGAGATTATAACGTCAGCACAATGATTAATATTCCAAATTTGTAGCTAACTTAAGGAGACTCTTCTAATAAACCCGCTTTTGACACATCAATCGGTAAAATGCCCATTTTCAGAGCAGGTGAATCTCGCTTAAAACTAAAATTTCCATTCTTGGGATCAACAAACATCGGATCCACCGACTGACTATGTGTATCCACACCATCAGCACGTTGTTTCATCAACATCGCCTCTCCACTCATAGGATCAGCCGCTGCAAAATAAATATTATAATCCGTATCCGCGTCCTTTGATCTTGCCAGCGCCCTGCCTCGTCTATCCTCACTCTTATCCTTACCCTTTGCCTCTAACTCATTGATATAATCTTCAACCTTCCCCGTAGAATAAAAGATATTACGTTGAATCGTCGCACCCTTAAGCGGTCCCTCACGTACCGATAAATAATAACCACGAGGAGGCGCGATCACATCAACCACAAAATTATTTTCTACTCGAGTATTCAACTTCAACATAATCCCTTGAGACATACACTTATAAATAACATTTTCAGCAAATAAAGTATCCATCTGCCCACCGTCAGTCCGTATTGCACACTGCATTATCATAGGAGTCACTAAATGATGAATGTAATTACGCCTGATTATATTACCAGCTCCCGCACCACGGATGTAAATCGCATTCCCATCACCTAACTTCTGCATCGCATGATGAATCTCATTATACTCAATCAAATTATCATGACTATGTAAAAAAGGACGAACATCATCTATAGTAGGGCTTTTAGATAAACTCCCTATCTCATGCCTTCGTATCGTCCTACCCAGCTCTCGCCCCTTCTTCCGGAAAAAATCAGTCATGCAGCCAGACACAATAAGTGACGTATAATTCGTATGATGAATCAGGTTATTAGCCACCTTATTCTCACCACTCTGCCAAAGCATGATACCCGGTGAATGCCAGTAAATCTCACCTACATCATGGACGTGGTTATTAGAAACTAAGTTCTTCTTATTTACATCCTTAGTCCCTGGACCATATCCACAAAGAAGAATTCCTCCACCCCCCATATGCTCAATATGATTCCCTGAAATCGTATTTCCTATTCCATGTAGATCAACCCGTATCGCCCCACTCCCACTATGAAGAAAATGACAATCCTTGATCGAACAACCCTCAGTCCCTCGTAACCTCACAAGCGCATTACCCTTATCCAGCATATCCCAGTCATGCTGAAGACCTGCATCATCCTTAGTAAGAGTGTAGCGCTCACCATGCTTAAACGTCAGACCTCTAAAATGAAGGTTACAAACCGGTATATCCGCTGGCCCATCTTTATCTATTCTACCCTCTACACGTATTAATTCCAGCAACTGAGGAGCCATAATATCACCCGGCAAAGAATCATCCCGCGGCCAAATATAAAGCTGATTACACTTCGTATTCAGCGCCCACTCTCCTGGCTCATCAAGCTCTTCTATGACATTCTCTACCCAGCAGTTCGGTGTCATCTTTAGGAAATGCAACGGATTCATCACATAAGTAGAGTCTATCGACGTCAGAGCGACATTCTTTTCCTCATCCACTGAAGCCACAGGCAAAATATTCACAATCCATGCATGATGCGGACGCACTACAATCTCAGCATCCTCGACATTCGGCCAGTTTTTTAACATCCCATCAGGAAAAACAAGCCTATCTCTACCACTACCTTTTAAAGGAATAAACCCCTCTGATCGAGCGCGAGGCAACATCCCCTGATTATCATAAAGAGTCCGGAAACTCCCCTGCACATCTGCCACCCACACCTTACCTCTAGCTTTCAAAGGCAAACCCTCAGGCTCAATCGTAAGTTTTTTAAAACCAGAAATCTCACGACCAGAACTAAATACCGGCTTCTCTCCAGGATAGGCTTTATACTCGATCGCTAACTCAGCAGTCCCAGAATCTTGCAAACCAAAAACCACCGGCTTCTTAAGCGGATACACCCCGCCTCGTACCAACACAGTAATACTACCTACCTTCTTTTGCCGAAGCTCGCGCACAGCATCACGTGCGCGCTCTAATGTTGCAAATGGCGCCACCTCAGCACCAGATGCTTCATCCGAGCCATCAGTAGCCACATAGAAATCAGCTCCAGTTGAAGCCATCACCATACTCACCCCCCAAAGCAAAAGGCATGAAATTAACAAAAGAGTTTTTTTAATCATTATCTTTTATCTATAAAGCCGTTACCCAGCTTAATAACTATTTACAGCACCCTTCATTGGTTTATTTTTTTCATTCTCCCACCACTCATTAGGTCCTTCTTCAGAAATATCTTTCCACGTCTTCACTAATAGAGCTTTCATCTCTCCTAGCTTTTCAGGCATTGACTCAGCAAGATCATTTTTCTCCTGCCAATCCTTCTGAACATTAAACAACATGAACTTAGTCATCGTATCATCACAAACTACTTTCCAATCCCCATCACGAACAGCAACACGGCACTCAGCACCCGACACATGAGTCCTCCAGAACAATGGAATCTTACGCTCCACCCTCTCACCTTTAAATACAGGTAACATACTCACACCATCAATCGTCCGATCCTTAGGCTCTCCAACATCTACCATATCAAGCACAGTTGAAAAAATATCCGTTCCTACCACCGGAATATCACTCAACGAACCAGCCTTAATATGTCCGGGCCAGCTAGCAATAAATGGCACACGGATCCCTCCCTCAAAATCACTTCGCTTACCACCACGCAGACCACCAGTATCACCACCCACTCCAGGCACAGGGCCATTATCAGAAGTGAAAATCAATAAAGTATTTTCAGTAAGGCCTTCCGTATCCAATGCCTCCATAATCTTACCAAGAGCAAAATCTAACTGAGTAATATTCCCATAATACGTACTATCCTTCGCGTCCTCATCAGGATACAAACCTGAAAAATTAATGTCAGTAGCAATAGGCTTATGCGGCTCATGGAACCATACAGAAAGCGCGAACGGCTTAGAATCATCTCTAACCTCTTTTAGCCAATGAATCGCCTCATCTGCAACAAATGGCGCGGAATAAGCATTCACCTCACCAACCGGTTCTCCATTACGTATAAAATTCTTCGGATTCTTATGACTAGGCTCAGCATTATTATGAGAAGCCATCCAGTAATCATAGCCACCCTGCTCCCCAGGTTGAGGATACTTAGAATTTCCAAACTGCTGCTTAGACAACAAGTGCCATTTACCCACATGGCAAGTCTCATAGCCTACCGTCTTCAAAAGCTCAGGATAAGTTATCTCACTCCTTCGCAAATGCGCCTCATGATGCCCTGACAAATGACGCCACACACCATTCCGATAAGGAGTCCGTCCAGTCAAAATCGCCGCACGCGATGGAGAACAAACTCCACAAGCAGAATACCCTTGATTAAACTTCATCCCCCTAGCCGCAAGCCTATCCATACTCGGAGTCTTGATCACCTTATGTCCATAAGTCCCAGAGTCACCCCAACCCATATCATCTGCCATCACCACTACAATGTTAGGCATCCTCTTCTTCACCTCTGCCTCTTCCGTAGCTTGAGCAAATGCACCCTGAGCAAGCATTAAACCAGATATCATACAAATTTCGATTGAAGTTTTAATATTCATAATTAAATTCTAGATGAAATTTATATCCATAAGCGATAAAATTCTCCCCAAATATACGCATCTTATACTATTATTTATCAAATAAAAAAACACCTATGGATAAAATGGCTCAATTACAACACATAACCCTAGTTGATCAGTAACCCAAACAGCCAAAAACGCATTTAAATTCCTCTTTGCTCATCATCCCATGCCTGCTAGATCTTTCCCGTGAGCATGACCAAAAATGACGTGAAAGAATTCCTCCAGGCTGAAGTCTGGAAAAATGCTTTTTCTAACAGCGTCCTCACCACAGGTAAAAAAATAGCCCATGGCAGACTAGTCGCTCAATCTACAGCCACCATTCTCGATACTGGAGATGTAGAACTAGTAGGCTACGTAATGGATAAAAGCGGTCACCAGCACGAGGCCATCATCGCCATCTGGCTAGAAAATGGCACCGCCATGCTAGACGCCTCATGCTCCTGTGATCAGCAAATTAACTGTCCTCATAGCGCAGCCACACTCACTCACCTAGCCCGCGGTGAACGCCTTAACAAAGCATTCGGTGATATCGTCGGAGACATCCCTCAACAAAGCCTAACAACTCATGAAGCCCCCATTAACAAAAATAAGCATGAAGTAAGCTTCCTCCTCCGCATTGAACGCAGACCTAAAGGAGAGCGCCTAGCATACTTACCAGATATCTACGCCCACGCATACGCCAAATACAAAGACCAGATCCACCCACTAGACCCCACAGGAAACATCCGCCCACCCAGAAACCGTTCCGCTGAAATGGAAGCACTCCAGCTCCTCTACGCACTAGATCTCATACCAGGCGCAGAACAAGCCCCTCCTTCACTAAAAAAGACAGCCGCGCCGCCACACAAAGGCTCACTCTATGCTCCAGATAAAAAACAATGGTCACACCCTGACTTCTACTGGCAGAGATTCCAACACCAAGCCATCCCAGCACTAGAGAAACGAAGCTGGACCGTCCAGCTATCCCCTCACGTAGGCCTAAAGCCCCTTATCTTCCGCACAGATACCTGGAGCGCAGAAATCGTCGAAGAAGGAAAAGGCTGGTTCAACCTCTCCGCGGGATTTGAAATCGATGGCGAAAAATTCGAACTCCAACCCATCCTAGCAACTCTCTTAGATAATGACTTCCTCACCCTAACAGAAAACCTAGCACAAGGTCAGGAATTCCTCGTCTTCCTTCCAGACGGCCGCGGCCTTGCTCTTCCCGTCGGCAGATTTCGCCACATCCTCACCACACTTGGCCAAATCTTAGACTTCAAATTTACCGATGGCCCCATCAAACTCCAAAAACTCGAAGCCGCCCTCCTCGCCGGTGACACGGAGATAGACATAAACATCCCTGATGACATCGAAGAGATCGCACAGCGAATCACCTCATTTACCAAGATCGATAAAGTCCCCACTCCCAAGGGGCTAAAAGCCACCCTCAGAGAATATCAACTAGAAGGCTTCTACTGGATGCAGTTCCTCGCTAAATCTAACTTCAACGGCATCCTCGCAGATGACATGGGCCTCGGCAAAACATTACAAACACTCACCCACATCCTAGCTGAGAAAGAATCCGGCCGTGACCAAAACAGACCATCCCTAGTAGTCGCCCCCACAAGCGTCGTAGTCAACTGGCAACGTGAAGCAGCCAAATTCGCACCAAGCCTTAAAATCATCATCCTACAAGGTCCAAAGCGCCACCACCTATTCCCTCAAATACCAGACGCCGACATAGTCCTCAGCTCATTCGCCCTCATCCCTCGTGATCTAGAGCAGTTCAAACAACACCACTTCCACCAAATCATCCTGGATGAAGCTCAGCACATCAAGAACCCTTCCGCCCAAATCTCAAAAGCAGTCAGAGAACTCACATCCACTCACAGACTCTGCCTATCAGGCACCCCCATTGAAAACCACCTTGGTGAACTATGGAGCCAGTTTTCATTCCTCATGCCTGGCCTCCTAGGCACCTCAGAGCACTTCAATGAAAACTACAGAAACCCCATCGAAAAAGACCACAACGAAACAAAGCGCAACCTCCTCAACACCAAAGTAGGCCCACTCATCCTTCGCAGAACAAAACATGACGTAGCAAAAGAACTCCCTCCAAAAACAGAAATCCTCCACAACATAGAGCTCCACACACAACAAAAAGACCTCTACGAAACAGTCCGCTCCACAATGGACAAACAAGTCCGCCAAGCCATCATCGCTCGTGGAGGACAAGCCCAAATCGTATTCCTAGACGCCCTCCTAAAACTCCGCCAGATCTGCTGCCACCCCACACTCCTCGAACAAAATCAAAATGCCACTGAATCCGCTAAATTTGATTATCTAGTCGAACTCCTAGTAACCCTCCGCAGAGAAAACCACCGCGTGCTCATCTTCTCCCAGTTCACCTCCATGCTTAGCCTTATAGAAGCACATCTCATCGCAGACGAAGTAAGTTACCTTATTCTAACAGGCGCAACTAAAGACCGCCAATCACTCGTAGAAAGATTCCAAGGAGGTGAAGGTGAAGTATTCCTCATCTCACTTAAAGCCGGCGGCACTGGCCTCACACTCACCGGCGCAGACACCGTCATTCACTACGACCCATGGTGGAATCCCGCAGCTGAGAATCAAGCCACAGACAGAGCATACCGTATCGGTCAGGATAAACCCGTCATGGTTCACAAACTCATCTGCCAAGGAACCGTAGAAGAACGTATCCAGCAAATGCAAAAACGAAAGAACACCCTCGCAGACAACATACTAGACGGCAGCACCCAGAACATTGACCTCAATGAAGACACAATGCGTAAGCTACTTGAGTAAACTCTCTCTACTTCAACCTCCCCCTTACTTCAGGAAGAAACGGCCTAACAAACGCATTCTCAAAAGTGAAGACCTCTACAAAGTCTTCTTGCCTATCATTATCTTGCTTTCCAAAGACCCCTTCTTGAATCAACAAAAAGACCATATCACCAATATCAACACAGCCAGTAATACCCCACTCATCAAATAAAGTCGCAGCCATCGGACCAAACTCCTTTAAACCTAAATCACGAAACCCATACAGCAACTGACTAGCTGAGACATGCTTCGAGTTCTCAGCTGACTTTACAGACTCATCCTGAACCGTGTAATCCAAAGCCTCCTTAAGAAAGAAAAATGCCTCTCTCTCAAATCGCCCATCCCTCTCCATGATTCTCTTTATAGCTTCCTCAAACTGCTCTTTCTGCATAACCAGACTCTGCAAAGGATTCATTTTCCTGACAAGATTTACTTTATCACTTCTACTCTCCTAAATAAACACCCTCACTAAATAACCATGTGAATAACTTTGTGATAAGTCACCAGAATCCTTGTTTTTTCAATGAAACTCACCCATTTCAAAACCAGACCAACCCTCATCTCTCCATTCACAGATCTTATAAGTTGTTGAGAAAAAAATAGACTGAAACAAAAAATCACATAGCACTAAATAAAAACGAGTTATAAATAACATATCATCACATCACACAGTTTCACACAAGTTATTCACAAACAGAAATCGATCATAAAAATAAATTAGAGAGAAAATGTTGACCGCTAAATCACTTGTAAAATAGAGGAGTTTCACCCCTTTCAATTGTTTGTGAATAACTTGGGTGTAAAAAGTATACTTTCAGCACCAGAATGAAAAAATTTATCGTTGACCAATAAATCGATCCAAAAAAATCCATCAACCTAGCCCCTTTAGACAAAATCATTCAAACAATTCTATCCAATATCCACACCACTCATTTCACCAACAACAAAAAGCTTACCTCTAAATGAAGTAAGCTTTTTTATCCTGCACTCCTTAATTAAAAAGAAATGGCATCCCGTAGGGGATTCGAACCCCTATTGCCGCCGTGAAAGGGCGGAGTCCTAACCATTAGACGAACGGGACGCTGTAATGGTTGCGACTAGCGCGGGCGCAAAAAACCATAATCCTACACCTTTCGCAAGCTCTTTTTTGCTTTTTAATTAAATTTATTTCCAAACTCACCATTTCCCCCACCAGCCTCCTCAGCACATTCACAGCTCACTTCCTCTAGCAGCGTGGTTCGCAGACAAATCACCCTCCTCCACCAAACCCATCTTAAGAGCCTGAGCCATCGGCACCGGCTTCGCTTGGCACACCTTTTCCCAATCTTTAAAATTCCATCGATTAGGAAAACCCTTACACTGAAACGGCTTTACCTCCTGAATCAGGCACCGGTCATTCTCAAGCATAATACACTCATCATTATCACGCTCTATCAGCGATAACCCATTTCTATTCATACGTAAACGAGTGAACCTCTGGATAAATGCATCCTCATCCATCTCTAAAAACTTCGCAATCGCAGTCACCTCCTCATCCTCCACCTTCACATCACCAGGCCACTTACAACAAGCAGTACAGCGATCACACTGATACCATGTCTCTGAATCAAGATCGGCTCCCATACTTCTAATACTCCAGCCCTGAAACCCCATAAGAGTTCGTAGGATACGTCTGACCGCGCTGATATTGAGGATAATAAGGTTGCGGAATAGGTGCAGGCCCTCGCGCTGGTGGGCCCGCTACAGGCCTAGATATCAGATCATAATAACCCTGTATCTTAGCTTGGAACGCTCTCCACTTTGCTCCAGGTCTTCCGTTATCCAGAAGAAAATGCGGACAGTTCTTATTAGGCTTACTTAACCCAGCTCGCGGCCAATGATAATGTGGCACCACATTCTTTACAGATATCCCATGCCGCTTCATCAGATAAGCTGCCAACTTCGCCGTTCTCTCCAAAGTAGCAGATCTACTATTCCCATAGTTCTCGCACATCTCTAACCCCAACGAATAATTATTACCAGGCCCATTAAAATCAGCATGTTCACCCTGCTCGTTATCAGGTAAATGCTGCACCACCCTGTCCTCATCAATACTATAATGCCAAACCAGATAACCTATCCTATTTCCATTCCTCGTCTTTCTAGCACGTAACTTCCCATTCTTCAAAGCCTTACTATGCTGCCTAGCATCCGCACTAGAACTATAATTCTGAGTACTATGGATCGTAATATATCGCGGAGTCATCCTCCGCAAATACTTCCGCGCATGCCTTCCATAAGGAATATAATCACGCTCCAAATTCACCTGCTTAAGCAACTGACTAGATGTCATTGCTGGTTTAGCCCCCCCTAAACCAGGCTGCTGCGCACTCACAGACTGACCATAAGCACCAGTCGAATAAGAATAAGACTCAGGGCCTGAGCTACATGACGCTAAGAACACAGTCATCAAAACGATAAATGAACTTCTCAGCTTAGAATAAGGTAAATCGGAAGGCATGAGCTACCCTTACCACATATCGCTCATAACGCTAGTGTTCATTATTACAAATAACTACCCTTCCAACCTCCACAACGATATGCTACCTAGTCCCCCGCTTGAAATCATCAGAACACATGCATCGCGCCCTTAACCAAGCACTTAATCACTCAGAGATTAGCCACGCACTTTCCCTTAACTCATCATCTGAGATAGCACCACTATGCCTAGCAGACATGGACAGGCACTCAGGCCTCTCATTCATCATCGCCGCAGCCACCCACCAACATCGTAAAACCTCTGCCAAACTCCCCCACAAAGTCTGGCTCCTTTCAGACAAGCCCAGACTCAACCAAGCCCTAACCGCAGAACTAGACTTCTGGAACATTCAAGCCCAAGTCCTGCTAGAAAATAAAACCAACTCCGCTGCCACAGAGCTCGATGACCCAGAAGCAAATGCCGACCGCCTCCACACACTCTCAAACATCACATCTGGCGCCGCAGAATTAATCATCACCACCAACCTAAAATCTCCCTGCCCATCACCACAAGCCATCTCCCTTCATGGAACCACCCTCACCACAGGTAAAGAGCAAGACCTAGACCAGCTCATCGACCTCCTCAAGAACACCGGATTCGAACGCGTAGACCACATCCATAATCGCGGCCAATACGCACTCCGAGGCGGCATACTAGACATCTACACCTACCAATCCCCACTCCCCATCCGCGCAGAATTCTTCGACACAGAAATTGACTCCATCCGCGAGTTCGACCTCAACACCCAGACCTCCATCCGCAAAATCCCCCAAACCCAGATCCAACTCACCGAACCAGAAAACTCCGCCACAGTCGCAGACTACATTGGCAAAAATGACCTCATCATAACCCTCCTAAGTGATGAAGAACACCCTCCTCCTGCGGGCGCCAACATCCTAAACATCACCTCAGACCCACTAGCCCAGCTCTCCATCCACCCCTCCCCACTAGGCGCATTCGAAGCAGGAGACTTCGTCCTCCAGCAGAACAAACGCCACGCATTCACTCAGCAACTCGCCGAGTGGAACACAGACCACTGGCACATCCACCTCATCTTCTCTAACAAAGGAGAAATACAACGCTTCACAGAGCTCATGGGTGACACCATTCTCCAAGGCATACAAACCTCCATCGGAGAACT
>JALZVD010000019.1 GCA_023300205.1 Akkermansiaceae bacterium
CTCTGCAAATGCTGCTGCCGCTCCTGATTCGCTTCAAATCCTTTTCCTCCTTTTCCCATACCCCTTTAAGGAAAAATAAATCCTCCCAAACCGCCACCTAATAATCGCACTTCCTGAGCAGACCTTCACGAACAACAAAAAACTTCACATGAACAAGAATCATCTTCTCTAGGATTCTTTTTAAGACCCGATGGTATGCCACGCGCTAGTCGGCGGTGCCTGCATTAAGCAGTTCCACCATGACACTTAAAACCATCCTACCACTTCTCACTGCACTGACCCTTTGCTCCTGTAAGGACAGCGAGGACACCTCAGCCATCCCTGAACCACCAGCCGTGGCCCCACCAGCCAGCACCGCCGCTGCCCCCACTCCGGCGCCAAGCCCCACCCCAACTCCAGAACCCGCCGCCAGCACGGAACTCGCGCTCGAAAAAGACTCCCTCAAGTTCGGCTTCATCAAGCTCACCGACTGCGCACCCATCGTCATCGCTAAAGAAAAAGGCTTCTTTGAAGCAGAAGGCCTCTCCGTCGAAGTCATCGCCCAGCCTAACTGGAAGCAGCTCCTAGACAACGTCATCACCGGCGAGCTCGACGGCGCGCACATGCTCTCCGGCCAACCCATCGCCGCCACCATCGGCTTCGGAACCAAAGCCCACATCGTCACCCCATACACTCTCGACCTCAACGGAAACGGCATCACCGTCTCCAACGAAATCTGGGAAGGCATGCAGGAGAACGATGAAAAACTCCAATCCGACACCCCTCCGCATCCCATCACCGCTGACTCCCTTAAGCCCATCGTCGATGCCGCTAAGGACTCCGGAAAAAAGCTCCCCATGGGCATGGTCTTCCCCGTCTCCACTCACAACTACGAGATCCGCTACTGGCTCGCCGCCGCCAACATCAACCCCGGCATGTACACCTCCACCGACCTTAAGGGATTCACCGGCGGTGACATCGAGCTCTCCACCACTCCTCCTCCCCAAATGCCCGCCACTCTCGAGTCTGGCAAAAACGTCGCCTACTGCGTCGGCGAACCTTGGAACCAGCAAGCCGTTTCTAAGGGCATCGGCGTCCCCGTCGTCACCAACTACGACATCTGGAAAAACAACCCCGAAAAAGTCTTCGGCATCACCAAGGAATGGGCGGACGAAAACCCCAACACGCTCATCGCCATCACCAAGGCTCTCATCAAAGCCGGCAAGTGGCTCGATGCCTCAGAAGACGGCAAGCTCATCAACCGTGAAGAAGCCTGCCGCATCCTCTCACAAAAGAACTACGTCGGCGCCGACTTCGACATCATCAAGAACTCCATGACCGGCTACTTCTTCTTCCAAAAAACCGACAAGCGCGAGATGCCTGATTTCAATGTCTTCTTCAAATACAAGGCCAGCTACCCCTACTACTCAGACGGCGTCTGGTTCCTCACCCAAATGCGTCGCTGGGGCCAAATCACCGAGCCAAAGTCCGCCGAATGGTATGCCGAAACCGCCAAAAGCGTCTACCTCCCCGAGGTCTACATGAAGGCCGCCAAGCTCCTCATCGCAGAAGGCGCTCTCACTCCTGACGAGATCCCAGCCGACGACTTCGATGGCTACAAGCCAGCCACCGCCGACTTCATCGATGGCATCTCATACGACGGGAAAAAGCCCCTCGAATACCTCAAGAGCCACGCGATTGGCAACAAGGACTAACCTCCCTTACTCATCCCAAAAACACCAAGAGCCTCGGCATCAGCCGAGGCTCTTTTTTTCAACTCACCCCACTTCGATCATCCATGGGATGAACCGCGCTCATCCCTCGTGGCGCAGAACCTGCAAACCCACCCCTGCTTCCTACCCTCAAAATGGCTGATACACCCAAAGACAAAATCAAATACGGTCTCCTAAAATTCATCGACCTCAGTGGATTCAAGGTCTTCGACCCACCCGTCCGTCTTGCCTTCGGTGAAGACCCCAAAAAACAGATTAACGAGATCGGGAAGTTCATGATCCTTCCCATCATCTTCGTCTCCCTTTGTATCTTCCTCTGGAGCGCCGTCGCCCCCACTCACAAGACCAAATCTGGAGCAGCCCCCACCCCCACCCAAGTCTGGGGAGCTTGGAAAGACAACTCACGCTTCGGCGAACGAGAAAACGAAAAGCTCGAAGACTACGAGCTCTCCGGCGTTGCCCGAACCTCCCGCATCGCGGAAGTCAAAAGCCGTATCACCGAACTCGAAGCCGACTCCATCAAGCTCGAAGCGGCCTCCACCCTCGCCGCAAAAAAAGGCGCCGCCGTCACCGCCAAACGCATCGCCCCCCTCACCGCGCAATTCGATAAATTAAAAGCAGAAATCAAAACCGCCAAAGCCACCCGCAAGGCCACCCTCGAAGCCCTCGCCGCAAAAGTAGCCGCTCGCCAGGCCTCCTCAGACTCCGTCCTCACCCTCGTCCAGCAGCAACTCGACGCCGCTGAAACCGAGAAAGAGCAAAGAAAAATCCTCGATGATCAGGTCAAAAAAATCCGCGACGATCCTCCCGAAACCATCAAGGAAGCCCAACTCGCCGCCAACAAAATCGCCGACGAAATCCAACACTACAAAAAGCGCCTCTCCATCCTCAACACCTCCAACAAAGAGGTCAAAAAAGCAGCCCTCCTCGCCAAGGTCGGGGCCGACGAAGCCATCTTAGCCGCTTCCACAAACCCCGCCGAAATCATCTCGAAGTCTAAGTCCATCGTCACCAACACCAAAAACGCCGCCTCCGTCGACGAACAAAAATTCGCCCCCACCGCCACCATCGCATGGCAGACGAAGCGCTCCCTCGCCACCGTCTTCGTCGGCTTCCTCATCGCAGCCGTCGTCGCCATCCCTGTCGGAATCATGTGCGGGCTGAACAAAATCGTGATGGCTTGCCTCACCCCTATCATCTCCATTTTCCGCCCCGTCTCACCCGTCGTCTGGCTCCTCATTTTCCAGATCGTCGTCGGGGCCTTCTTCCTCCCAGACCCCGCCAAGCACCCCCTCTTCACCACCCTCAACCAAGACTACTGGTTCGGCTGGATCAAGAACCCCATTGCCTTTCTCAACACCAACCCCGCCATGATCTTCTCGGCCTCCACCGTCGCGATGTGCTCCCTCTGGCCCGCCCTCGTCAACACCGCTCTCGGCGTCTCCGCGATCGATAAAGATCACCTCAATGTCGCCCGCGTCCTCAAGCTCGGCTTCTGGGCCCGCCTCTTCAAAATCGTCATCCCCTCCTCCCTCCCCCTCGTCTTCGCCGGCCTCCGCATCTCACTCGGAGTCGGATGGATGGTCCTCATCGCCGCCGAAGCACTCTCATCATCCGATGGCCTCGGCAAGTTCGTCTGGGACGAATACCAAAACGGATCCTCCCAATCCTTCGCCAACATCATCCTCGCCTGCTTCATCGTCGGCATCATCGGCTTCTTCCTCGATCGCGTCATGATCATTCTCCAAAAACTCGTCTCCTTCGACGACGGATCAGCCACCGCATAATCACCATGAGCTACCTCGAAATCGACAACGCCTCCGTCTCCTTCGGCCCGGTCTCAAATCGCACCCACGTGCTTTCTGACATCAACCTCTCGGTCAAAGAAAACGAATTCATCGCCGTCATCGGCTTCTCCGGCGCGGGCAAGTCCACCCTCATGTCTCTCCTCTCCGGCCTCCAAACTCCCACCACCGGTGAGGTCCGCATGGATGGAAAAGTCATCAAGGAACCCGGCCCCGACCTCGGCATGATGTTCCAAAACTACTCCCTCCTCCCTTGGCTCACCGTCAACGACAACATCCGCCTCGCCGTCAAAACCGTTTTCCCAAAGCTCTCCAAAAAGGAAGTGACCGAAAAAATCGGCCACTACGTCGACATGGTCAAACTCTCCCACGCCGGTAACAAACTCCCGCACGAACTCTCCGGCGGCATGCGCCAGCGCGCCTCACTCGCCCGCACCCTTTCGCTCGACCCCAAGGTCCTCCTCCTCGACGAACCACTCTCCGCGCTCGATGCCCTCACCCGCTCCGAGCTCCAAGATCAGATCCTCAACATCTGGGAAAGTGACAAACGCACCGTCGTCATGATCACCAACGATGTCGACGAAGCCGTTCTCATGGCCGATCGCATCGTCCCCCTCACCATGGGTCCAAAAGCCACCCTCGCCGAGCCCTACCTCGTAGGAATGGACCGCCCACGCGAACGCCAAACCCTCAACGATCACCCCGAGTTCAAACGCCTCAAATCCGAGATCACCAACTACATGATGGGCATCAGTCAAGACTCCCGCGAAACGCGCGACGACATCACCCCCATGCCCGATGTCCGGCCAAAAGACTTCTCCCTGCCCACCGCAGGTATCCGTCTTAAAAACAAAGTCTCTCAACCCACTTCCGCAGCCTAAGCACCCCGCCCCATGTCCACCACCGCTGCTCCCCGCGCCGTCGAGATCTACAACCTCGTCAAAGAATACCCGAACCCCTACGGCGATGACTTCCGCGTCGTCGAGAACTTCAACCTCAACATCCAGGAAGGCGAATTCATCTCCCTCATCGGCCACTCCGGCTGTGGAAAATCCACCGTCCTCACCATGCTCGCTGGGCTCAATGAAATCTCCGACGGCGGCATCATCGTTGGTAGAAAAGAGATCGATAGCCCCGGCCCCGACCGCGCCGTCGTCTTCCAATCCCCCTGCCTCATGCCCTGGCTCAACGCTTTTCAAAACGTCATGCTCGGCGTCAAAAACGTCTACCCACACGCTACCAAGGCCGAGCGCAAACAAATCGTCGAGCACTCCCTTTCCGTCGTCGGCCTCGCCGACGCCATGAAAAAATACCCGCGCGAACTCTCCGGCGGCATGCAACAACGCGTCGGCATCGCCCGCGCCATCGCCCTCCAACCAAAGGTCCTCCTCCTAGACGAACCCTTCGGCCGGCTCGACTCCCTCACCCGCATGGAACTCCAAGATGTCATCCTCGACATCCTCGCCCGTGAAAAACTCACCGCCCTGATCGTCACCCACGACGTCGATGAAGCAGTCTTCATGGCCGACCGCTGCGTCATGATGTCAAACGGCCCCCTCGCCGGAGTCGGAGAGATCCTAGAGATCGACTTCCCCCGTCCCCGCAATCGCGTCGAGATTTTCCAAGACCCCAAGTTCTTCGAATACCGCGAGCACCTCCTCGCCTTCCTCGAACAACGCGCCCACCTCAAGACCGGCTCCCGCACCTTCTCTAATGGAAACACCATGGGCTACACCGACCAAAAAGGCGCAGACCTCGCCGCCGCCGTCGCCACCCTCGCCAGCTCCGTCGCCTAGATGAATCAAAGTCATACTTTTTCGGATCGTTCTACCTCAGACATGGCACACCTCACGCTCTCACCCGCATGCCATGAAAATTAGCACCACACTGACCAGCGCACTCTTCATTGGGTCCTCTCTCCTCTCAATCGCAGGAGAGGAAATCACCCCTACTCTCGGAGTCACCGACACTCCCAACTTCCTCGAAAAAATCAAATTCAGCGGTGACATCCGAACTCGTTACGAATTCCGCGAAACAGATCCACTCGATGAATCAAACGCTTTCACCACCCGCGCCCGCCTCGGCCTCACACTCGGAGAGTTTAATGGCTTCTCCGCCTTCGTCGAAGGAGAATTCACCACCGCCACCGGCCGCGACTTCCGCAGTAACCCCACCGGAAACAGCTCCACCAGCCCCTTCGTCGTAGGCAACACCACCATCGCCGACCCTGACAACGAAGAGCTCAACCAAGCTTATTTAAAATACGCCAAAGACGGCCTCCTCCTCCAAGTCGGTCGCCAACGCATCATTCGGAACTCAGCCGCCTTCATCGGAAACGTCGGCTGGAGACAAAACGAACAAACCTTCGACGCCGCCCAAATCGGATATAAAAAGGACCGCTTCTCCGCCACCTACGTCTACTCAGATCGCGTCCAACGCATCTTCGGAGACGATGCCAATGACGCCCTCCCCGGACCTCCCCTTCGCGACTTCGAGGGAGACTTTCACCTCATCGACCTAGCCTACGAAGCCGACTTCGGTGACATCGGAGGCTACGCTTACCTCCTCGACGTCGACAACAATGCCAACGTCGGTGAAAGCAACACCTACGGCGTCTTTGGAAACTACAATAGCTTCTACGCAGAAATCGCCTACCAAGACGGAGATAGCGCACTCGCAAACGGAGACTACGATGCCATCTACGCGCACTTAAAATACACCAAAAAGTTCAACGACCTCACCCTCATTGGCGCGGTCGAATACTTCACCGAGGACTTTAAAACCCCCTTCGCCACCGTCCACGCCTTCAACGGATTTGCCGACGCCTTCGTCCTCCAGCGCATCGGTCTGAACGACGGCCCCGGCGGAAACTTTAACGGCCTCACCGACCTCTACGTCGGCATGGTCAAGCCCGGCCTCCCCGGTGGCATCACCGCCAAGGCCTTCCTCCACGCCTTCTTAGACCAAGACCTCGATGACGTCTACGGCTACGAAGCCGACCTCGTCCTCGTCAAAAAATTCAACGCCAACCTCACCGGCCTCCTTAAAGCCGCCTACTTCCACGGCGAAGACTTCTACGACGACATCAAACAAGTCTCCGTCCAGCTCGACTACAAGTTCTAAGCCCCCTCCCACCCCATTCCA
>JALZVD010000020.1 GCA_023300205.1 Akkermansiaceae bacterium
TTTCTCGCTCCCGGGCTGTGTGGCCAGTGTCCTTCTTTTCAATCATCATTGTCGGCCCCAAGAAATAGCGGGTGGTCACCAGGCCTCGGCCACCCGCTTGCCTCATTATTTCAATTTATAAACCTCATGAACCCACAAAGCGAAAGCCCACGAATATTTCCAAGTGATGAGAGATTTGTCATTTGTGCGAACAAAGCAGGCCTTGCAGAACTTCAGCAGAAGGCCAAGTCGATTTTGGAAAATGGCGGAGAGTCAATTACTCTCGCTAGCTCTTCTCCTGATGATTTCTCAGCGCTTTGTCTCGCAGATCCAGACGAACTTCCACCAGAGCAATCAGTTCTCACAACCACCGCGCTTTTCGGTATCCTATTTGGAATCGTAGCTCTTTTGCTCATTGGTCTTGGAACAGTCCTGAGCTGGCTCCCCTAATTAAAATTATCATCTTTCTAGCAATCAAGGAAGACTCACCCTCAACCCCTTCCGCTTCGCGCGATTCGCAAACTTCCGATCAAATGTTTTTAGCTCCTTTTTCTCTCCAAGCAAGTAGTGCAGCGCGTCTGCAAAATCAAAACCATCGCGGTAGTATTCCAGAGCTTCGAGTGAGCGAGACTTTCTGTCGATAATCACGGTGGGCTGTTTACAGAATGCTGTCAGGATTCGGAAAATATCGTTGCGTGGGATTTCATACATTTTCTCAAGAACCCAGACAGTTTCCAGCAGCACCGTGGGGAGTAACTCTACTAACGAGTTTTCCACGAGGTGCGCGGCCTTTTTCGCCTGCTGAACATTGTCCTCAACCAAAAAGCGAACGACAATATTTGTGTCTATAATGACTGCTCCCATGATTCGCGCACTTTTTGCTGAATCGCTTGATCCATTTCTTCAATCGTCACCGATTTTCGATCTGACTTAAGACATCCTGAGAGTTCATTAAGCGACATTTCAGGCTCTCCGACATAATCACCCACCTCTTCTGCCATCACCGAGAGAATTTCCGCCTGCATGCTCCGCGCATTCTTCTTCGCCCGCTTCTTAAAAGCCTCGTGAAGAGTGGGTGGGATATTTTTCAAAGTGATCGAACTCATTTCACTAAACGATAAGCAACCAAAATGGTTGCGTCAACTTTCAAACTAAATACCCATGAACGAAAAAATCCACATCACCGGTCCTTCGACCGCTTTCATCCCTGCTCCCGGAAACAACGGGAAGCCGATCACTGTGATCGGAAATGACGCGATCCGCGAAACTTTCTGCGACACCACCGTTAAGCAAATTCTGAACTGTCGGGCATCACCTGGCGTGACGGAAGTGGTGTTGAACCCTGATGCCCACCTCGGTTACGGGGCACCGATTGGTTGCGTGATGGCGTCGCCGACTCACATTTACCCCGGTCCTGTCGGGGTTGATATCAAGTGCTCGATGTCGCTCCTTCAGCTCGATCTCGATGACGAGGCGATCGATGACAAGCGCGTCCGCCGTGCTCTCATCCAAGCGATCTGCGACCGCACTCCTACGGGTGCCGGAAAAGGATCGCGCTCGGTGAAGCACGGACGCGACATTTCGCTCGAACTCGGAAAGATGGCGGTGACGCAAGGCGCTTCGAAGGAAGTTTGCGAAGCTCTCGGGATCCCGCCTGAATGGGCGGGGCGCTGCGAGGACTCCGAGCACTTTGGTCACGATGGCTGCGTCTCCACTCTTGAGGAGCGTCTCGCGAAGATGCTCCGTGAGGGTTATCATGGCCGCTTCCTTGGAAAGGCTCAGCAACTCGGGTCCTACGGAGGTGGAAACCATTTTGGCGAAGCTGAAAAGGTGACCATCAAGGACTCCCCGGAAGCGCGTAAGGCTGCTGAAGTCTTTGGTCTGAAGGATGGGAAGGTTGCCTTCCTCTCGCACTGCGGATCGCGTGGACTCGGAAATGATCTGGCCCAGCGTCAGTTCAAGGCTCTCGAAACGCACTTCGAAAAGTGGAACATCCCTTACCCTGCCGGTGACAAGAAGCTCGTCTACGCGCCTCTTGGAACTCCGCAGGGGAATGCCTACCTCGATGACATGGCACTCGGTGCGAACTTCGCGACCGTGAACCATCTCCTCATCAATCAGCTCGTTCTCGAAGCCTTCCAGGAGGTCTTCCCCGGGACAAAAGGGGAGCTTGTCTACTTCATCAGCCATAACATCGCTCGTGAAGAAATCGTGAACAACATCCCGCAGTGGGTCCACCGAAAGGGCGCAACGCGTGCCTTCCCGGCTGGGCATCACGGGCTCAAGGAAACTCCCTTCTACGAGACCGGTCACCCCATCCTCCTTCCCGGGAATCCCCGGGATGGTTCGGTGGTCATGGCCGCGCTCCCCGGAGCGGAGAAGAGCTGTTACTCGGTGAACCACGGAGCGGGCCGAAGCCTTGGGCGTAAGGCGGCGAGCCGTCAGTTGGATCAAAAGGTCGTCGATACCGAACTCGATGAGCACGACATACTCTACAACGGCCGAAGCTACCCGATCGATGAAGCGCCTGATGCCTACAAGGACTTCGAACAAGTCCTCGCGAGCGTCGAGGAAGCGGAACTCGCCCACCAAGTGGCGCACCTCGCGGCGCGGTTCGTGATTAAGGATTCGTCTAAGGCGGATGATTAACCCTAACTAATGGCGGCGCTTTTCGGAGCGCCGCTATTACTATTGAATCAAAGAGATATAAGTGACGAACCAATGGACATGGATGAGCTTGAGAAGATGATGGAAGCTCTTAAAAATGGAGAGGAGTTTGATGATAGCATCTTTGAATCTCTTCCGAATCCACACGCTATCCCCGAGGAGCCTCCGATCTTCCGATTGGCTCGTCAGAGAGAGCTGAGCTTTCGGGAGTTTCAGGAAGCTTGTGGAGATCATTTGAAGGTCGAACACATCGGGAAAAATCTCCTCTTTCCCGCGGTGGCATCCGGTTCATTGGAGAAAGTTCAATGGCTCATCGAGATGGGGATAGATCCCTGTCAGGCGGATGAGAATGGTTATACCCCTGTGACTACGGCCTCTTTTTTACATCGAGATGACGACGTGATCTTCGACTACTTTTGTCAGCTGAAGGCAAACCTCGATAGCGAATCGAGCTATGGAGAATCGGCCTTAAGCTGTTCAATCCGCACGGGGCGCTATGACCGTGTTCGTTCCTTAATTGAACATGGGGCTGATCCTTCAATCGCATCGTTTTCTTCGCTCCATCAAGCTGCAGCTAGCGGGGACCATTCTCGTATTCAAATTGAAACGAATCCAAAGACTTTGGAGAGCAAAGATCGCTGGGAGCGCACTCCGTGGCTTACCGCTCTGTGCGCTGATCAAGTAGAAGCCGCGCAGCTTTTGGAAAACCTGGGAGCAAATATTGAGGTAATCGATCATGTCGGTGATGAGGCGATTCATCTCGCGGCTCAATGCGATGCTCCCAAGGCTCTCGCCTACTTAATTTCTAAAGGGATCGCGATTGGGAAACCGGGTCATTTTAAGCAGACGGCTCTTCATGCAGCAGCAGAATATGACTCCTTCTCCTGCACGAAACTCCTTTTGGACTCGGGCGCACAAATTGATCCCTTAAATGAGACAGAGGCTCAACCGATTTCTTTGGCGAGGTCTCTGGAGATGATTCAGCTCCTTCATGAGGCTGGAGCGAGTTTGAACTTCGTTTGTGGAGCGGGGGAATGGCCCTTAAGAGATTTCGCCGATGATGGGGACATCGAAGGTCTCCGCTGGATGTTAGAGAATGGAGCTGATCCAAATTTAACAAGCACAGGAGAAACGGCTCTCTTCAATGCAATCCGATCCGATGAATTGGAAGCTGCTGCTCTTCTTATCGAGTTTGGAGCGGACGTGAATGCTCAGGACGTGGATGGGGAGAGCCTTTTCTTTCGCTGTGCTTCTACTAGGGCTGTGGATTTTCTCATTGCGAATAATGCCGATACCAAAATTCAAGAAATGACTGGTTGCGGGCCGGCTCAGGCATCTTGGGTAGATCAGAAAATCCGTGACTACATGAAGAGCACGGGAAAATTTTAACCTGAAACTACTTCTCGCGCTTCCGCAAGGATCTCAAGACTTCCGTGTTTTTCACACCACGGTTCAATATAATCGAAATCAAGCTCCTCCCCTTTCTTCAATAACACCCGCACCACATCGTCAAAATCCTTCGAGCGTCTTGCTCCAGCGAGCCAACGTAGCTTTTGAACAATGACATCTTCCGCACTGGCAACCCAAGACTTCACGCCGAACCCGAGATCGACCTCGATCCGGCGACGGAATCTTTCTTGATCAAATTCGTCCTCACTCAAATGAAACACCTCAATCTCAAAGAGGCTTCCCTCGGTAAAGATCACCTCTTTGCGGGTGGAGGTGACCATCTCGAAGCTTCCTTGAGGATCGAGGCGCATTCCTTCTGGGAGGTTCTGCGTAAGATGAGACCAAGAATCGGCGTCAAACTCCATGACGATGTCGGCATCCTTCGTTGCTCTGGGGACACCGTGATAGTTGGAAGAAAAGGAGCCCACGACCATGTAAGAGATTCCTCTGGCATTCAGAGTCTCAATAAACTGATTCAAAAGCTCTGCGCCGGTCATAATCCTAATTTTGCAACGGCCTCAATGAGCCTTTTCATCTCAGCTCTCAGAGCACGCTCTGACCAATCCGGATGGCTCGCCTTGAGCCCAGCTAGACTTACGAGGCAAGCATCATCAAATAACTCAGCACCAGCGAAGAACCGATCACGGGAACTCATCCGCTTCGCCTGCTCTACCTTGCGGGCGTCGCAGTCTGCGGCGTCTTGCCGGATTTGTTCCATCGTGGTTTCCACGTCGGGACGATACACTCACTTTAGTTTGCACTCAATCACCAAGCTTTTAAGAATATGATTCAACTCGATGGAAAAGACGGCGGTGGCCAGATCTTGCGGACGGCGCTGAGCCTTTCGATGATCACGGGCCAGCCTTTTCACCT
>JALZVD010000021.1 GCA_023300205.1 Akkermansiaceae bacterium
CCCCTTTCTCATCGCCAATTTCCCCCAAGCTAACGTCGGCAAACACCTACTCAAACCCGGAGAAACCTCAGAACTAAGCCTCTCCGCCATAATCGGTAGATGGTAGGTGTTCATCAGTAGATATTACAGAGCCTGAAGAGTCTGTTTTTGACCGTTTTTCACTGATTTTGGCTCTGTGGACATGAGGCTAAATGGATAAACTAAAAATAAAAAAAAGCCCGCTTCAGAGTGAGCGGGCCAAGAAATCCAGTATCGTCATTCAGCGGTCCGCGTTATCGGTAGGAGCGCTAGGAGAAACATCATCACTACCGAGCGCTTTCTGGAATCCAGAAAAGAGGAATTAGGACTGAGTGATTGAGTTTCATAGAATTACGGTTCGCCAGTTGGATATGGTAACTGGCATCTGCATACAACTTATTTCTTCTGACTTGATCGACTGATAGTCAAAATCGTTGATCGAGTTCCTAGCTTGAAAAAATCGTGGGAAATAAAAACCTAACTAATCTTCATTTTCTAAATCCCAAGCTTATCTTTAAACCTTATTTGTAGCGTAAGCTTAATCTTATAAACACGGTCTTCTTCGTAAACCTCTCCATAACTGAAAAATTTTGCAGAAGAAGGTGTATCCAAATATGTATTATCTAATAAGTAATCTTCCAAAATGTTTTTTTGAATTAGGTGGTAACAGGTTATATCTCCATTTTTTTCTACAACAATAAAACCTCCAGTAGCATCATATTGGCCATCCCACACAGTTGCTGGTTTTAAGCCTAAGGCAACTTCTGCGAGAAACTTTTTTAGTTTATAATGATATATATCAGGAGAAATCCCACAAGGAAACCCGATAGGATTGGCAGTATTCAACTTGTCACAAATAACAGGCAGCTGGCTAGGTGAAGATTTACTAAACCACAACAATAAGCATTCAGCTAAAATTTCAGGCAATTTAGAGTCTATTTTTACAAAATTGGCATTAGCTGTTTCATGCTCAACATTGATGAAGTCCAGCGTCACTCCATTATCGTACAAATGTTCTACAATATCTCTCACCTCGTAGGCCTTTTGATCTTTCGAGTTCGTATGAAACATTGATTGAACACTAGTAAGAACTTCTGGCGTTACATCCCCCATTAACTTATAGGTAAACTGAGTCGCTGAGGACGGATTCAGGATTGTTGAATCAGCACCGACTTTAGATTTAACACTAAATCCCAACTCGGGTTTTAGACCTGTGTAATGATCATGCACTACAATTTTTATATCAGTTTTATCTGAACTCTTAGCCTTAAGCTGGTGGCATTCCATTTCAGACAAAATATCTGAAACTTCACTATCCTCCATCTGTGATTTAGTGGTCAGATCTTTTATCTTATTCAAAAGGTGAGCTGCTTTATGCTCAACATCCTGCCTTACGACATCCCTAACAAATCCTCCTGCGACGTTTACACTGACAATATCATTTTTTAATTCATAAGATTTTTGCCCATCATTTTCTGAGCGCTTCAGCTCAATAATTTGATAAGTCGTTTCTGCCGACCCTGCTTTTGTTTTTAAAACACCATCAGCAATAAGCTTAAGAAGAACATAAACCTCGCTCCATTCACCTTTATTTCCAGTATGTTCCATAGGACTAAATATACATTTTTTGAACTATTTTTTTCGCTGTAGCCTGGATCGCAGGAACAGCTACCGAGTTACCAAACTGCTTATATGCACTCGCATCGGCTACAGGTATGACAAAGCTATCAGGAAAACCCTGAAGCCTTGCCCACTCCCTTGGAGTCATTCTTCTAATACCCTCACGATTAACTTCTCCTTTAATTTTAGTCACTGGCACAAAATTGGTTAACCTGTGATCATAAACCAAATTTCGCTCACGTCCCATACCACCAACTACTATGGCGTTTGCCGTGCCTGTATCAGGAATGATTTCGTAACCAAAACCGTTACCTTTTTTGGCATGTCTCTCTTTATGATTTCGTAAAGTCTGAAGATACTGGGTAGACATATAATACTTCACTGATACTTCACTCTCCTCTTTCACATCAGCAAAACTCACACTCTTGCTAGAGGGTTTAGGATATTGAAAATCATTAATTTTTAGATCTTTCCTGAAGCCAACTATGAAAATCCTCTCTCTATTTTGAGGAACTCCGAATTTTTTTGCATTCATGACCTGTGGATCAGGAACGTAATAATTTAAATCATTTCTTAATGTATTCAGAATAGTTTTCAAGGTTTCGCCACTTCTGTGATTCATCAAACCTTTGACATTTTCTAAAAAGAACGCCTTTGGCTTCTTCTCCTTGATTATTCGAGCTACATCAAAAAACAATGTTCCTCGCGTATCTTCGAATCCACCTCTTTTTCCAGCAATGGAAAATGCTTGGCATGGGAATCCAGCACATAAAATATCATGATTAGGAATTTCTTTGGCTTTAATTCGTGTAATATCCCCATAAGGAACATCGCCAAAATTAGCTTCGTAGGTTTTCTTCGCTTGAGTATCCCACTCTGAGCAAAACAAACACTCGCCGCCTAGGTTTTGAAACGCCATTCTGAATCCACCGATGCCCGCAAACAGATCAATGAAGCTGAACTTAGCGCCCTTTGGTTTAGGAAATGGCACATTTTTATAGAACTCATCAAATAGGAGTGGAGCATAATCTTCTCTTAATGAACTTATAGAATCCTCCGAACAATTCAGTTTTTCTAAAGCCTTCTTGTACTTTGAAGGGCTTAGCATAGGAGGTTTTTGAAACGGATTTACCAATAAACGTCTCAATATCGCATCAGCATCTGGATCGTCACCTAGTAGATTTTTTAATTCATCTATGGGAATATCAGATTTATAATAACTACTCACCAACTACTCCTTTCCCCAGAACATCTAAGCCAACTTCTAAAGCCTCTGCTATTTTAACAGCGGTCATGACCGTAATATTCCGGTCTCCCCTTTCAGCACCTCCGTAATGAGTCCTATCAAGACCACACAAGTGAGCCATCTCTTCCTGTGATACTCCCTTCTCCTCTCGACATCTTCTGATATTATTTCCAAAACGAATCAGCTCTCGTTTTTTCTCATTGGCCATTAAATACTTTAGAGCCAATGTTGCTCATTTAACCACGTCGTATAAGCAACATTCTGGAATAGTTTTTACTGAAACCTTGCCATCCTCGGACTGCACACCTAATCTTTTCCCCATAATGCGCTACCTCTTTGTCCTACTCCTCCCCGCCCTCATCCTCCTCACCTCCTGCTCCAGCGTCTACTACGGTGCTATGGAGAAGGTTGGTTTTCATAAGCGAGACATCATGGTATCGCGGGTGGAGAAGGCGCGGACGAGTGAGCAGAAGGCTAAGGAGGTCTTTAAGGATGCGCTGGAGGAGTTTAGC
>JALZVD010000022.1 GCA_023300205.1 Akkermansiaceae bacterium
AGTTGCTAACTAAACATGTAGAAACTTACTTAGAAGACATTCAGGACATGGGTTCAACTCCCATCGCCTCCACCAATCTAAAAAAGCCTCAGACTAACCACCTGAGGCTTTTTTCTTTACACTAGATCAACACAACCCACATCACCCCCCTTCTGCTCACTCTTCATAGAGATTCACCATCACGGTAAACTCTGCTTGTGAAATCCATTATTCACCTGTAAATTCAACGCATGTCGGCACCAGTCACACTCAACTCCCAATGGCTCTCTCAATGGCCAGCAGACGGCACAGCTCTAGACCTCTCCAAGGCACTAGCTGCGTCAAATCAAACAGATATCTCTGCAGACATCTCCGCAATCCAGCGCAGCCTCAAAACTGCAGAGAAACTCAGCCAACACCCTATTCTAGCAGTCACAGGCCAACTAAATTCAGGTAAATCCAGCGTCGTAGCTAGCTTCCTTAGCCCAGCTGGTAGAGCCCGCGTCCCACGTGGCTCATCCAGCGCCACCGGAACCCACCGCTTCGTCTACTGGGTCCCCCAGAGCTGGCTGGACGACTCATCATTCCGCGAACTCCTCCTAGACCTCATTGCCACAGCACATCCAAATGGTATCGAATTCCTAGAAACGGACCCTGAAAAAGCAGCCGAGCAATATCGTAGCGGGCGTGATCACTTAGAAACTCTCTCTATCCCTCTCATTGCAGGTGACTCATTGTTAGATCAGCTCGGTATGGGTCTGTTAGACTGCCCAGACATCCAGACACATGACCAAACAGAAAATCAGCTAAGCCTCATCCCTACAGAGAATCCACGCCTAGACTTCCTATCCGCTGCAGCCAGAGTCTGCTCAGCATTCCTCGTCGTCTGGAATAGAGCCGCTATCCGTGACCGGCTCGTTGAAATCATGCTCAGCGCACTTCGCCAGCGCATGGCATCAGCACCACTTTACCTGCTCATCAACATGATCAGACCAGAAGAAGGTCAACCACAAAGAACCATCTCAGATACCGATGTCACACGTCTCTTACAACAGTTCAGGATTGCACCAGATCACGTCTTTGGAGCATTTGACTTCGCCATCGAAGACCGTGGCGATCGTCTTGGTTGGCGACACTACACACCCGCTCGTCTAGTTGAGAAATTCGACAAAGCCGAAGCCCCACAGTTCTATCCACTTACGGACGGTATCAAATCCACCACAGATCTACACTCTCTATCAGAAAATCTAGACATCGCAGAAATCCAACGCACTAAAATCTCAGACCACCAGAAAGAACTCACCAACCTTCTCCATCAAGCAAGCACATCCATCAGCAAATGGATAGCAGACTCCGAAACCGAAGTCGCAACCATTCACCAAGGTCTCCTCACCACATGCCACCGTATGATGACAGAAGAAAACTCCGGCGAGCCACTCCAGATCATGTCGCCTCAGTTCGCCTCAGCCCTCCACGAGAGCCTAGTGAGAACCGCGCCATTCGCACTCAAGATCCCGCTGAAGCTTGCAAACCCATTCGACAAAGCATTTGAAAGCACCAAAAAATTCATCCGCACCCTCAACCTCAAAACTCTCGCCACAGATAAAATCAAAGACCTCGAGGGCGAACTCAAACAACACCTGAAACTAGGCTCTATAAAAATAGCCAGTAGCGATGCTCTCGCCCGCCGAATGCAAAGCCAACGCTGGTGCCCCGCTAACGCTGAAATAAATGAACTAGAAACAGCCTGGAACTCCGTATTCGAAACCTTCAACAAACACCCAATCGAAAGCTTCGACACAGAAATGTTAGATCGTTCAGCTCAAGACCGTTGGGATGGATTCAGTATGATGCAAAAATTCACCATCGGAGGAAAAGCTCTGCTAGGAACAATCGGTGGTCTCGCCGCCGTTTGCGGCATCGCAACTCTAGCCGTCGATGGAGGCGCCACACTATTCGCCGCTACATCCGTTTCACACGCCATCAATGGCGGCATAGCAGCCCTCATCACCACCACTGGAACAGCCACCGCCATGATGGGCTTCCAGGACTCGCTCCTAAAAGACAACACCCTTCCCTACTTATCACGACTCTTCTCCATCACCTGTGACATCTTCCACATCCCACGTGCAATACGTAATGAACCCATCGAAGTGAATTTTAAAAACACCACCGGAAACAAAACCACCTACAAACTCTCTCCTTCACCAGAACTCAATATCTTCCCCGCAGTCACAACACTCACAGACAAACGCATCTGGAATAAAGAGGATGCGGAATAAAAAACAGGCATCAAAAACTATCTAACAATTTTCAATAATGAACACTCAAAACAATATCACCGTTGACTTAGCAGACAGTGCAGACCGTGCCGTTCGCCAACTTTTCGGACATGATGCCCCACTCTCCCACTCAGTCTCTGAAATCACCAACAACCTCCGTAGTGATCTCCAGCGTATCCGCTCAGGTCAGTCCGCAGGACCTGTCACACTCGCTCTCGTTGGCCGAGTCGGCGAGGGTAAAAGCTGGCTCACGCGCACCTTCCTCGCAGAGAATGACCCCGCCAATCAAATCATACAGTCAGGTCAAAATGCAGCAGAACGCAGCATGCAACTCACCTGGATAGGCAGCCAACAACCATACACAAACCTAACTTCCGGCGAGCAATTCATCAAGACCTCACCACAATACATGTTAGACTTAGGATCCACATACATCCTAGCAGACTCACCTGGTTATTCAGATCATAATCCATCATTAGAAGCCCTCTCTAGCATTGCTCTAGCGTCATCTAACATTAAGCTCCTCGCCTCTTCAGT
>JALZVD010000023.1 GCA_023300205.1 Akkermansiaceae bacterium
TCCCCATAGCCCCATCACGCTTTTCACGTGTCACCAGAAACAACAACGGTGGCGCATCAAACTACTCCGCACAACACGGCTCCACAGGACTCGCCGCATCAGGTGATTATTTCCAGTCACGCTCGGTCCACGGTCACTACCTTGAAAGCGTCGTCCCCACCCGTGGAAGAATGACCATCAAGAGCAACCAAAGAGCACCTGTCCTAAACTCATCATTTAATTACAAAATAAATAACCTCATCTACACAGATGAAAACGGGCAAACCTGGCAAGCAGCAAACATCGCGGCCGGAGACTCCATCAAACTCACCCCTAGCAATCCAGTTGATGACATCAAGCTCATCCACCAGAATCACACCAACATGACCGCCAAGCTTCGCAACAAGCTAGACGCCCTAAGCAAACGCAAAAATCACTTCGTAGCATTCACCCATGACGCTCCAGCCATCAACACCCTAGACTCCATCAAATGGACCCAAACAGAATCCGTCATCACCGGCCCAGTAGTTAAATAATTACCCATCAACCATCTAAAAATGTCCGCAATCTCAGTCAAAAACCTCTACCGCTACTTCGGTAAACTCAAAGCAGTCGACGGCCTCAGCTTCGAAGTCCCACACGGCTCAGTCTGCGGATTCATCGGTGCCAATGGTGCAGGGAAAACCACCACCATGCGCATGCTCGCAACCCTCGACTACCCCACCATGGGATCAATCGAAATCTGCGGCATCAATGTAGTCAATCACCCAGACAAAGTCCGCTCACTACTCGGCTGGATGCCAGACCACTTCGGCAACTATGACCACATGACAGTCCTAGAATACCTAGACTTCTACGCTCGCGCACTCGGATACAAAGGAAAAGAAAGACAAATGCGCATCCAAGAAGTCATGGAGTTCGCAGACCTAATCCCCTTAGCAGATCGCCTCTCTAACAAACTCTCAAAAGGCATGACCCAGCGCCTCTGCCTCGGTCGCGCACTCATCCATGACCCTCAAGTCCTCATCCTAGACGAGCCCGCAGCAGGACTAGACCCTAAAGCTCGCGTAGAGCTAAAGCACCTCATCCGCATACTAGCAGAAGAAGGTAAAACCATCTTCATCTCATCCCACATCCTCTCCGAGCTAGGAGAAATGTGTGACTCACTCCTCTTCATCAATGACGGCCGCATCGTCCACCACGGAGACGCAGACTCACTACTCCAGGGCTCAGACTCCACCGGCGGATTCTTCTATGACGTTCAAGTCGTTGGTGATGCCACCAAGCTCGTTGACTGGGCAGTCACATCGCCATACGTAGAATTCATCGAGGACCGTAAACGTGGTGGAAAAATACGCATCGACTCAGAAGACCCAGAAGTTGCCGCAGACGTCCTCCGCAGAATGGTCAAAGACGGCCTCCCCATCATCGACTTCCATAAAGAACAGCGTAACCTCGAAGACGCATTCATCGACATCCTAGAGAAGCAATAACCCACACTTTAAACACCATCATGTCAGAAGAATCCACCATTCACCCCACCATCCAGAGGACCTCAGACTTCTCAGACAAGCTCTCTCCCATGCTCGTCAAAGAACTCCGCCAAGGACTTAAAGGCACAACCTTCATCATCCTTTTCATCGCCATCCAGGCCATCCTCGCATTCCTAATATTAGGCCAGTCATTCTCCTCATCATACGACAACACAGGCAGAGGTATTTCCACCTCCGTCTTTATATGTATAGCTCTCGCCACCTGTGTCGTTCAGCCACTCAGAGCCATCTCCGCCATAGGCTCCGAGGTAAAAGAAAACACCATCGACCTCATGGTCATCACCAAGCTCTCAGCCTGGCGCATCGTATTCGGAAAATGGATCTCTCTTGTCTCCCAATCAGCCCTTATCATCGCAGCAGTCACCCCTTACCTCATTCTACGTTACTTCTTCGGAGGGATGCAGCTGTTTACAGAACTCACTATTCTATTCACCATCTTTCTATTCTCTACTGGATTGACGGCATTATTTATAGGCCTATCATCAGTTCCCTACGCTATATTAAGAGGTCTCATAGGCATAAGCGGTGCGTTCATATTCGGCTGGAGCATCATCATGATCTTCCTCGCCCCTTTTGGAGTGAATCCCTTATATGAGCTCTGTTCTTTTCAAGAGCCAGAATCCATCTACGCCTACCTCCTGCTAATGCTCAGCACAGTCTATATCGCCTGGCTCGCACTAGACTACGCAGCTGGTGGCATCGCCCCCATATCAGAAAATCGCGCCACCCCCAGAAGACTCATCTGCCTCGGCATCATCGCCATACTCTTCTTCATCTTCTCTCTCTCTCCTGCTGACTTTAGCGAAGCCGCACCAGCATTCATGCTTATCCTCGCTATCCCCATCAGCATCATCTCTCTCACAGAGCACCCCTACACCACACCCACAGTAAGCATCCCATTCATCAAAAAAGGAATACTAGGAAGAATCAGTAGCCTATTTTTCTACCCCGGCTGGGCATCAGGCCTAAACTTCGTAATCATCCTGTTTTTACTCACCCTACTTTCCACCCTATTCTATGAGCCTGCTAGTCATTCTTGGCACAATGATAACTATCATGTGAAAATGATCACAGTGAGTTCCATCTGCTTCTCCTGTCTCGTCTTCCCCCTCCTACTCGTCCGCCTCTTCTTCAAAAATAAACAGCAGCCCTTCGTCTTCTACCTTGGCGCCATCATCAGCACAGGCATCCTCTGGCTAATCCTAGTCATCATCCAAGAAGAAACAAATTCACGTGGAATCTACACCATCTTCTTCTGGATCCCACCAATCCAGTTTAGCCTCTTCGACCGAGGCGCAACAGAAGAGACAGCCATCGCCATTGCTATACCCGCATTCCTCATCTACTGGCTAGCCTGCTTCGCAACATCTAGAGAATCCTGGAAACACATCAGAGACAATGACAGACAAGCAAAAGTCATCATCGAGGCAGAACAAAACCTCAAAACAAACGAGCAATCATCATCTTAAGCAATGACCCCGGCTCAGCTAAAGCAAGCAAGATCCACTGCATCCATCTGTGCAGAGAATATCTCACTCCCCCTACGCTCACGCGTCTGGAAAGGCATGGCTGGAGAATTCGCCGGAGCTGGCTCCGGATCATCACTAGATTTCCAAGACCATCGAAACTACGTCCCAGGTGATGACCCTCGCCACATCAACTGGCAAGCATACGCCCGCACCGGAAGCTACACCATGAAGCTCTACCGCGAGGAAGTCCGCCCCGTCGTAGACATTGTCCTAGACGTCTCAGACTCCATGTTCTTAGAAGAAGTAAAAGCCACCCGAGTCGCAGAACTCTTCTACACCATCGTCACCTCCTCCATCAAAGCCGGAGCAGCCACCAACATCCACCTCATCAAAGGCTCCAGTCACAGACAACTCCCCCTAGAAACCATCCTCAGCGATCAATGGTTCAGCATCGCCCAAGAACTCACTGACCAACACCCCAACCAAGCCCCAAATCTAGAACCCATCCCCCTACGCCCCAACACCATCCGCGTCTTCATCAGCGACCTATTATTCCCAGGCGATGCCAACCCAGTCATCCGCCACCTAACCCAGCGCCAAGGCTCTCTCATCATCCTCTGCCCATTCTCCACCTCAGAAGCAAATCCTGACTGGCAAGGAAACTACGAATTCATCGACGCAGAATCAAACAGCCGTCACCCACACCGCATAGAACCTCACGTCCTGCGTGATTATCAAAAAACCTACAACAAACACTTCTCCCTCTGGCACCACGCCGCAATAAAGCACCAATCCCCCCTCGCACGCATCCCATCAGACCTAAATCTCATGGAATCACTCCAGATAGATGCCATCAAATCCGGAGCTCTAGAGATCTCAATCTAATCCTCCAGCCAGCTCCCATAAAAATGAACCGATCATTGCTTTTCAATTGATGTGAAGTAGGTTACCAGCACATCGCAACTTCCCAACTGATGAAC
>JALZVD010000024.1 GCA_023300205.1 Akkermansiaceae bacterium
TTCATTGGGACTGGCAGTGATTGATTGCCGTCGCGTAGATCTACGCTGGTCCAGATGGGTGCGTGGGTGATCGTCTTATCTGGCCATTCACGGTCAGGAAGTGAGACGCCTTTAAAGGCTTGGTATTTATGGATAGAGGTGGATTTCATCCGGTCTGATTTTTAAGCTGAAGTTCTGTGTGCGGATTACAATGCAGCCATTGCGGCATCGTAATCTGGCTCAGTGGTGATCTCTGGAACGAGTTCTGAGTAGGTGACGGTGTGAGATTCATCAAGAACGATGACTGCACGAGTGAGGAGTCCTGCTAGAGGGCCGTCTATGAGTTTGACTCCGTATGCATCAGCAAATGATTGGTCTCTGAAGTCTGAGGCGGTTACTGCATTTTCGATGCCTTCTGCGCCGCAGAAGCGTTTGAATGCGAATGGTAGATCTAGGGAGACGAATAGTAGTGCTACGTCATCTTTGCCAGCGATTTTCTGGTTGAATGCTTTTAGCTGGAGAGCACAGACGCCAGTGTCTACACTTGGGAAGACGTTGATAATTAATTTCTTACCAGTGAAGTCAGCTAGATTGATAGTACTCAGATCAGTGTTCACGAGTGCGAAGTCTGGAGCTAAGCTACCTACTGCTGGAAGTGAGCCGTTGGTGTTTACAGGTGTGCCTTTAAATGAGATCTGAGCCATGATATTAGTTTCTATTTTTCGTTGATTAGTTGGTTAAATAGCAGATTTGCTTGATGGGTGGATAGTAGTAGTAGAATGGTCTATAAAACAACCCTAAATCAAATTTTAACGCTCTAAGTATATATGGCTAAAAAAGAAGGAAGGATACTCTGTTATGAGTATCTATTCGTCTTCCTCCAGCTCGCCACCGTGGCGGATGTCTTGGGCTGATTCCATGAAGATGACGTCTTCTGCGATGTTTGTGGAGAGGTCGCCGATACGCTCGGTCCAGCGTGTGATGAATACGAGATTGAGGTAAGTTTTGTAGTTGTCACATGGGTCCTCTAGTTTTTTTGTGAATGCTTTGGTAGCGGCTTTATGGAATTTATTAAGATTTTCATCCATGGATAGTACTTCTAGTGCCTTTTCTGTGCTGTTATCGCTGTAGCTTTCGATGGCGATGTTGAGCATGCTAAGGGCGTGTTTATAAGCTGGTTCAAGGAGTGCGGTGTCCTCAATTTCAGGGTGTTTGATGATCTTTCGTGCTCGCTTGGCGATGCTGACAGCGTGGTCAGAGATACGCTCAAGGTTGTGAGTGATTTTCATGGAGGCTACGACGAGACGAAGATCCGATGCGAAGGGTTGGAATTTAGCCATGATTTGAAGGCTGTCATTGTCGATCTGTATTTCTAGCTGATCTACTTCTTCATCATCAGCGATGACTTGGTTGCAGATAGTTTGGTCTCTATGGGTGAGGCCTGTGAAGGCGTTTTCGACATTTTTTTTGGCTAAGATACCTATTTCGAGTGTGTTTGTTCTTAATGATCTAAGGGCTTCATCGAATTCTGAAAGGATGTGAATTTGGTTTTGCATGGTAGTTTAAGTTTAGGGATTTTATTTAATTGCGGCGATTTTATCCGAATCTTCCAGAGATGTAATCTTCTGTGCGTTTTTTGCTTGGATTTTGAAAGATGGAGTCGGTTTCATCATATTCGATGAGTTCACCCAGATAGAAGAATGCGGTGTGGTCTGAGATTCGAGATGCTTGCTGCATGGAGTGGGTGACGATGACGATGGTGTAGTCTGTTCTGAGCTCGGTGATGAGTTCTTCTACTTTTGCGGTTGCGATGGGGTCTAGTGCTGAGCAGGGTTCATCCATGAGGATGATCTTGGGTTGCACTGCGATGGTTCTAGCGATGCAGAGCCGCTGTTGTTGACCACCGGATAATCCCAGGGCTGAGTCCTTGAGACGGTCTTTGACTTCGTCCCAGAGGGCGGATCCTCGGAGTGATTTTTCTACTGCTTCGTCGAGTATTGATTTATTTTTGATACCTTGGATTCGTAGTCCATAGGCAACATTGTCGTAAATGGATTTTGGGAATGGGTTGTATTTCTGGAATACCATGCCGATGTGTTTACGGAGTTCGATGGCGTCTACGTCTTTGGCATTGATGTTCTGGCCCATGATGAGGATTTCTCCGGTGGTGACACGGGAGGTTTCTACTAGGTCGTTCATGCGGTTGAGGCAGCGGAGGAGGGTGGATTTTCCACAACCTGATGGTCCAATGAAGGAGGTTACTTTTTTCTCGGGTATGTCTAGCGAAATGTTACGTAGGACTTCGGTTTTACCGAGGTCGTATGAGAATGAGACGTTGTCGATTTGAATCATGATATTAGATAATTTAGGATGTTAGATTTTTTGTTAGATGTGTGTTACCATTTGATTTTATTACGGATCTTGATGCGGAGGTAGATGGAGACTGCTGATAGCATGAAGACGATGATCATGAAGATAAGCACGGAGCCGTATTGCATAGGTTGGGTGTATTCTGACTGAGGGATTCTTCCTGCTACGGTATAGATGTGGTAGGGTAGTGCTTGGACGGACTGCTGTAGGAAGTCGACGAATGCGCTGAATCCTGAGGTATGGATACCTTGCCACGGGAGGTCAGATTTCTCTGCGACAGCGGCGGTGAACATGATGGGTGCTGTTTCTCCCGCAACGCGTGTGATTCCTAGGACTGATGCAGTGAGGATACCAGGGAATGCGTATGGTAGCACGGCGGTACGAATGGACTGCCACTTGGTGGCTCCTAGTGCCATGGCAGCTTCTCGGAAGCTCATGGGTACAGCCTTGAGAGATTCTTCACAGGAGGTGATGATGACGGGTAGTACCATGATAGCGAGGGTGAACCCACCCGCGAGCATGCAGACTCCCCAGCCTTGGAATGAGATGTAGTACCAGCCGTTGTGGAACTTTTTGGCTCCTGCAGCATTGGCTAGTTCTTCAGATTCTGAGGTGCTGAGTTTAGAGTCAACGATATGGATGCCTTCTGCTTCGATGATTCTTAGGTCTGGTTTAGAGTCGATAAAGACGATAGGGATATTGAGTTTAGAACCTGTATTTGGTGTTTGTGAGAATACAGGAGCGAGCATGACGAAGAGCCCGAAGCCGAAGAGGCCGAATACGATGGATGGAACACCAGCGAGGTTGAGCATGGCGAGGCGGATGATCTTGGTTAAGCCTCCTTTTTTGGCATATTCATTGAGGTAAGTGGCTGCGGCAATGCCTGTGAAGAGAGCGATGGCCATGCAGATGATGACTAGGCAGGCTGTTCCAATGATGGGACCGAGTACACCACCGCCTGAGTAGGAGTGGGTTTTTTCTGATGTAGGTTTGAACTTGCTGTCTTGTTTGAAGGCGAGAAGGTCAGAGAAGTTGAGCTGCACTTCTACGTCCTTAGCTATGTCGAAACGTGTGTATTGGATTTGTTGCTGAGATTGCTCAATGTGTGAGAGTTTGAGCTGAGGGTTGTGTGCGACGAGCTGGTCGTATTTTTCTTGATGGAGGGTGATGTTAATTTCGTCTTTATTGTTGATGACTACGGCGCCTTTTTCAGCGTTATGGAGGTGTTTGATACCGTATTGGTTGAGGATTTTGAGGGTTTCTGATGAGGTTTGGTAATTTCCTTTTGTTAACGAAAAGTCGGTGAATATTTTTTCATAGGGGATGGATTCTACTTTGGTTGCGGGGAGTGTTCCTTTCTCGTCTTCATCAAATGCTGCGTAGAAGATTGAGCTAGGAAGTGTGATGGTTTGGTCTTTAGGGATGATGGTGATGTTGATTTTATTTGGCTCGTCATCTGGGTATGATTGTTTCATTTGGAAGATGAGCTCTGTTTTCTGGAGGCTGTCATGAGCGTCTTTACTGAGAGGGTATTCACCTGCTTTGATAGTGACTTTTTTGTTTTGGAGCGTGACTATTTTTTCTGTGATTTCAGAGGTGATTAATTGGGGGTCGTGCTTCTGGATGATTTCTAGTTCAGGTTTGGAGATGCGGATTTTTTTGTCTCTATGGACCGTGAATCCTACGAGTGTGGGGAATTTACGCTCGGTGAAGCGGACGTAGTATTGCTTGTTGTCTTTCTCGATGTCTTTGAGGTAGTCATCTCCAATGAGGGATCCGTTTTTGATTTGGAAGCTGACGAGTTGGAACGACTTCTGGAACTCTTCAAGGTTTTCGAGTGGGAGTTCATTTGGATTGCTTATGAGCATGTTGTCAAAGTGCTCTGTAGGGACTTCGTAGCCGGTGCCTTTTTCTAGCTCTAGGACGCTGAGGGTTTGGGGTTTATGAGAGAGGAATGAGAGGCCTTTGTCCATGAGGACAGGGACACCGTTCCAGAGAATAGTGCCGAAGATGAAGGTGGCGCAAATGATGATGAAGTAGGTGGCAAATGCGTAGCCGCCGTATGCAAATTTCTCCTTGGTGCGGAGGTTTGACTTTTTACTCTTGAATGGATTATCAGACATGATGTGAGAACTGTTTTGAAGGTAATGGAAAGGTTATCGAGTGTATTTGAGGAGGATTTTCTGAGAGATATAGTTGATGCCTAGTGCAATGCTAAAGAGGACGAGTCCGACCATGAAGAGTGCGCCCCAGTGGAGAGAGCCTTCGTTTACCTCTCCGATTTCCTGAGCGAGGATACCTGTCATGGAGTGTGCGGGGTCTGTCCATGATCCTGGGATGGCGATGCGGCCACCGAGCACGAGGAGCACGACCATGGTTTCACCGACGATTCTACCAAAGCCGAGTAGGATGGCGGCGATGACACCTGATGCGCATGAGGGGAGGATAACCTTTGTGACGGTTTGTAGGTTCGTAGCGCCGAGAGCTAGGGATGCTTCTTTGTAGGATTTAGGGACGTTGTTTAGGGCGTCTTCGCAAAGGGTGAAGATGGTGGGGACGGCCATGAGGGCGAGTAGGAGACCTGCGTTTAGGATGGTGTATTGATCCTCAACTGGGAATCCAGGGAGCCAGCTGAACATCCAGGATTGGGAGTATTTCTGGATGAGGGCTCCGAGGACGATGTAGCCGAAGAAGGCGAGGACGATGGAGGGGATGGCTTGGATGAATTCGATGAAGGGCTTGATGAATGTCTGCTCGGCTTTCGAGGAGAGGCGGTTTACGTAGATGGCGCCACCTACTGAGAATGGTACGGCGATACAGATGGCGACTATGGCTACGAAGACTGATCCAGTGATGAGAGGGACGACGCCGTAGAAGTCTTGCCACGATGAATTAGTGACCCATTCGGTGCCAAAGAAGAAGCCTGCGATGGTTTTGCTCATGCTGTATTCTTTGTGGTGCTTCCAGTTTTCGATTTGGGTGCGTTTTTCGTTTAGGAAGGGGAGTATTTCGGAGTTGATCTTGGCTATGTCTTCGAGGAGCCCTCGAGAGATGTTAGATTTAAATTCTGAGGTGTCTGGGATATTTGAGATACCGTTGGTGACGGCCGTTTTTAGGGCCTCGTGGTGGATTTTTTGGTCAGCGATTGAGTAGTAGAGGGGTTCGCAGAGTTTGGCGTAGTTTGGGGCGACTGTGAGTTGGCGTTGGATCTGGATGTCTTGTTTGTTTCTTTCTTCTTCTGTGTGTGCGAGTTCTTTTGCTTTTGTGTTGGCTATGATCGTGTCTGCTGAGCGGTTGAATTTTTCGCCTTGAGCTTTGTTGGTAGAAGCGATGGTTCTTAGTTCGTTGATGAAGGTGTTGTAGGCTGGGAGGGGTTGGGAGAAGGCGGTTTTCGCTTTATTTAGTTCTTTGATGAAATGTAGGGCATCTATTTTAGCTGCTTTTTGATCGTATTCAGCGGTGATGTTTTTGATGAATTGAGGTTGGTTTTTGGTGGTGATATTTTCTAGGACGGCGAGCCGGATGTCTTTGAGGTAGAAGTCTGATGTTTCCCAGGCTTTGTTTTTAAGATGACCGTAGTCTAGGTCATTGAGGGACTGGTTGACTTTGTGTTTGAGTTCTTTTTGAGTTTTAGCGAGGTGAGCTTCAGCTTGGGCAATTTGTTGAGGTGTGATGCTGGTGTCTGCTTCTGCTTTGGACTTGAGGTTGTTTAGTGAGTTTTGGGAGCGTGCGAGTTCTTTTCGCTCCGCGACTGCGCTTTTGAGGGCTTTAGATTTAAATTCACTGTAGATGTCAGTGACACGGTAGAGGGCACCAATACGTGTTTGTTTCTCGTAGGCTACGGCTTGAGTGCAGAGCGATTCTAGTTCAACTACTTTGTTATACTGAGCTGAGTAGAGGTCTGTCATTTCTTGACCTGAAAGACGATAGAGGGTGAGTTTTTTTTGGTATTGGGGGAAGAAAGAGGTGGCATTGAAGACGAGGAACATAATGATTCCAGAGATGATGAGGACTGCAAGGGCTGCGTTGCCACCGAAGAAGTACTTGATTAAGTCTTGCTTTGTAAGTCCGAATATTTTCCAGCTTTTGGAGTTATAAAACGGGTTGCTTGGGTTGCGATCTTTCATTTGTGCTGCAGTGTCTTTTATGGAAAATAGGGAGGGATAACTAGTATCTAAAACCCCGTATCTCTGTGCGTGATACGAGGTTAGAATTATATTGTATGGAGTCTCAATGGATTACTTCGCTTCTGCCGGAGCTGGAGCTTTAGGAGCGATGAAGCCGACTTTGTTGATGACTTCAGCAGCCACGGGTGATGTGAGTGACCATTCGATGAATTTCTTCACTTCTCCTAAGGGCTCGCCAAGGGTGTAGTAGTATAGGTTGCGAGAAAGAGGGTAAGAGCTCTGGTTACTAGGGGTTGGAGCAATTCCGTCAACTGTAGCTGGAGAGATGCCGTCACGCTTAGCGTATGCTAGACCTACGTATCCGATACCGTTAACGTCACCAGCAACTGCTTCAGCGATCTGCTCGTTACCAGCCATTTTCTGGGTGTTTTGACCGTAGTCAACGTCATTCATTCCCAGTTTCTGGAATGTTTTATAGGTTCCCGATGATGTGTTACGAGTGTAGGCTTTGATCTTACCTGCTTTTCCGCCAACCTGTGACCAGTCAGTGTATTTACCAGTGAAGATTCCTGCTACTTGGTCTTTTGTGAGTGCTTTGACACCGTTTGACTCGTTTACGACGACGGCGATCATGTCAACACCAGCTACGTGAGCAATTGCTTCTTGACCTTTGGATGCAAAGCCGTCTTTTTCTTTAGATTTTATACCGCGTGAGGACATGCCGAAGTCAGCAGTTCCAGCGAGGAGAGCAGTGAAGCATACTGAAGATCCTTCAGCTGCGATTTCGAAATCAACATTGTTTCCTGCTGCTTTATATGCCTCTGATAGTTGAGGTACCATTTTGGCTCCAAGTGTGTCAGAACCTTTGATGACAAGTTTTGTTTGTGCTGAAGCAGCAACTGTTAGAGCTGCGAAAATAGTTGTGAATATTTTTAGTTTCATTTTAGAGTATGTTTATTTGGTTTGGTGCCTTTTCTGAGGCACCGACTACAAATCTCATAAAACGGATGAATTATCTAGAAGTCGATGGTGAACAGTTTGTCACAATTGTATTGGTTGGACCATTTGTCTGTATATTAGAGGGTTGTCATGTGGGGTTGTACTCATGCTTGTAGCATTGTTTGGTGAAAAATACCTTTAAAGTATCTTTTAGGAAGATGTGTTATGCTGCTTCAAGCTAGAGATTCCTGATGATTGTGAAGATTAATATGATGACTAGACCTGAGATGCAGAGGGGTAAGGAAAAGGGGAAGCGATGATGTGCTCCTGTGCGGATCTTGTGAATAAATGAGAATATAAGGTATGCAGCAATGGCTAAGATGCCGATCGTGATGAGGGGGTTATAGCTAAAGGCAGTGTATAGGTTTCCCTTTATGAGGCTTTGGGCGGCACGCGTTCCGCCACAGCCTGGGCAGTCAATTAGCCATTGAGCTTTGATGGGGCAGGGTAGCTCAGGATAGTGGTGCTGTACTGCTAGTGCTAGGAATATGAATAGCGCGATGGAACTTGCAATGATGAGAGGTGAGAGGAAATGTTTATTTTTTCCTTCGCTAGGCATCAGACTGTTAAGACTCGATCTATACAGCTCTATTGCTGATCAGGGATAAGTTCTCTGGAGCTTTCTTGTTTCTGGCGCTCTTTTTCCATTTCTTTTTTAAACTCTTTTTGAAATTCCTGGCCCATTTCACCAAAGAGATCTTGTCCCGATTTCTTGGCTTCAGAGGCGGCGAAGAAAAGCATGATTCCTGAGACTACTGAGATAGCGATAGCGACGTATCCGGTGGCTAGGCCTGCAATTGCCATACCTTTACCACCTAGTGAAGGCTCGCGTTTCATTTTGCCTATTGAGAGGTGGCCGAAAATGACGGCTACTGTTCCTAAAATAATACCAAAGTAGCAGGTGATGACGGCAATGATGCCTAGTACCATTGAGGTGATGGCAAACCCGTCTGTTTTGGGAGGTGTTTGGAGGGGTTGCTGAGGATTGGTGCTAGGTTGTGATTGATATGGGTTTTCCATAGAGACTAGAGTGTATAATGAATGAATTAAGTTCAATCTTAATATGAGGATTCATCTGGAATATGATGTAATTATGCGGTTACGCGATTGGGTATTTGATTGTGAATGTGGTTTTTATTCCGGGTGAGGATGTGGCTGTGATGGTACCTCCGTGGGCTTCTATGGCGTGTTTGACGATGGATAGTCCTAGGCCTGTGCCTTTGATTTGGTTTTGAGAGTGGTGTTTCTGGACACGGTAGAAGCGATTAAAAATGTAGGGGAGGTGGGCGGCTGGGATACCTTTGCCGTTGTCACTGATGTGGATGGTGAGTTCTTTTGTGTCTGGGTGAATGACTGCGGAGATTTCAATATGGAGTGGAGTTTCTGCGTTTTGTTTGAGGGCATTTTCGATGATGTTGAAGAGGGCTTGTTCCCAGTAGAATGAGTCACCAATGAGCTGGATGAATTCAGGGGAATAGCTGGTAGTGATGGTGGCGTTTTGCTTTTGGAAGAGAGGGGTAAGTCTGTCTATGACGTTGGTGAAGGTCTGGTTTAGAGTGAAGGGTGCATGGTTAAGTTGTGCTCCGTCTCCTGATTCAAGTTTGGAGATGATGAGCATTTCTTCGATGAGGTGGGCGATTCTTTCACTGTGCTTGCGCATGGTGATGAGGATTCTACGGGAGGTTACGGGGGTGTCGCAGACGTCGTCGTCGATGAGGTTTTCTAGGTAGCCGGTGATGATGGCTAGTGGGGTTCGGAGCTCGTGTGAGGCATTTGCTACGAATTCTCGTTTGACTTGGTCTGTGCGGTGCTCTGCGGTGACGTTTCTGATGATGATGCGGTGGAGTGGGGAGGGGTCTGCTGGGTCGCTGGAAGGGAGGGGTGCGTAGTCGATGATCCAGGCGGAGTCTTCGATGGTTTTGTTCTGTCCAAAGCTTGAGTTATTGAGGATGATCTTTTGTTTATTTGGTTCGTTCTTTAGGATGGCATCGTTGATTATTGCACAGATTTGAGTGTCTTGAAATGCTGAGGTGATTGATTTTCCTCGGAGTTTGTTGCCAGTTGCTAGATTTCTTGTGGCTTCGTTTGCTACTTGGATGATGCTGGCTTCGTTGGTGATGATGAGTGCGTCATCGAAGGCGTTGAGGAGGAGTTTTAGTTCGCGTCTTTCTGCTTTGGTTTTGGTAAGGATTTCGTGATGTTCTTTTCTGTGGGAGGCGTAGGCTGCTTGAGCTTTGTTGTTCTGAGCGGTGAGCATCCTCCAGAGGATGATGCTGCAGATGAGTGCTGCTGCAGTAATGAGTAGGAGGGTGATGGTGATGGTGGAGGTAGGCATTATTTTTGTGAGATGATTTGGTATCCTACACTACGTACTGTTTGAATGAGATGAGCATGGGTGCCGATTTTCTGACGGAGGCGTTTCATGTGAGTGTCTAGTGTGCGGGAGTTGACGTCATCATGGTAGCCCCAAACTTCTTTGAGGAGAGTGTGTCTGTCTTGGGGGGCATTTACACGTTCGCAGAGGTGGAGCATGAGTTTGAATTCTGTGGCTGTGAGGTCGATGAATTCATTGTCTGAGAATAGTTGGAGGGTGCTTTTGTTAAATTTAAAGGGAGGGCATTGATAGATAGATGAGGTGTTGGTTTTGGAATGGCGCTTTAGGATGGCTTTGATGCGGAGGATGAGTTCTTTAGGGCTGAAGGGCTTGGTTAGGTAGTCGTCTGCGCCTATTTCTAGGCCTGCGATACGGTCTTCTGTTTGAGCTTTTGCGGTGAGGATGAGGATGGGTGTGTTTCTGGTGCGTTCGTCATTTCTGAGTTCTTTGAAGACGGTGAAGCCGTCTTTTTTAGGGAGCATGAGGTCTAGGATGATGAGGTCTGGCTGGGTCTGATATGCCATGTCGATGCCTGCTTGTCCGTCATGTGCTTGCTCTGGGATGAAGTGATTTCTCTCTAGGTTAAAGCTGATGAGTTCAGCGATATCAATTTCGTCTTCAATGATGAGAATGGTTTGCATGTGATGGCTATGATGACTGGTTGCTGTGTGATGCGGGCTCATTTTATTGTTACAATTTAGCCACAAAAAAAGGAGACTAGCAAATCTCTTTGCTAGTCTCCTGTATTCTTTCTAGATGAATGTGATTAATCTGCTATTTCAGCTGATGTTAGGACGATGTGGCTGAGCTGGTTGGCTATGCCACGGAGTTCGTTGTTGGTATTGATGTTGATCATCTCTAGTTTGACTTTGCCTTCTTTCATGCGTTTCATGGCAGCGCTGTTGAACTCGCTTCTCATTTCTGATGCTTGTAGGTCAAAATTGGATATGATTGTTTTGTCCGATTTTTTGAGCATGTTGTCATGGGTGAATTTGAGGAATTCGCCAATGTGTGTGGTGAAACGCTTGAGGTTAGCGGTTTGTTCAGCGCTGAATCTTCTGCCGGCGGTGTATTTGCGCTCAGCGAGTTTTACTAGGCGGTAGATGGCGTCTGAGCATTCTTCTAGCTCTGCGGTGATTCGGAGCATGCCTGTTATTTTCTCAGCGTGTTCGTTGCTGAGGTCATGAGAGGTGCAGCGGACTAGGTAGTTGGTGATGTCATGCATCATGATGTCTGCTTCATCTTCCATGGCTTTGAGTTTACTGACGAGAGCTGACATGTCTGATTCTGGGTTATCGAAGACGTTGTTGTAGCCTTTGAACATATCGATACAGTGGGAGGAGAAGTTTGTTAGCGCGCTTTCTGCTTCGACGATGTTGAGCTCACCTAGGTCTACGAGGTTTTGTGAGATGTATTGGATACTTGGGGCGTCTTCACCTTCAGGCTTATCTTTGACCCACTTGGTAACGATGGAGGCAATCTGGTTGGTGAATGGGAGGAGGAATATGAGGTTGAGGAAGTTAAAGCAGGTATGGAAGATGGCAACGGCGAAGGCTACCATGGTGAGGTCTGCTGCTATTGAGTCACCTGCTTTTTGGGTCTTGAT
>JALZVD010000025.1 GCA_023300205.1 Akkermansiaceae bacterium
ATGTGGGCATCCATTTCTCTTGTGGGGAGGGGGGAGGTAGAATGGTGGTCAAGAATGGATTTTGCAGTTAGTTCGGTGGTGAGGTTCGCCTTCACTTTTGTTTTGAATACTTCAATTCCAATTTGAGAGATGAGGAACTTGAGGCGAGACTTGAGGCGCTTAGTGAAATCACCTTCTTGTAAGTAGGTTTGGATGATGGCGTTAGTGACTGCAATGATTTGTTCTGGCTTGATGAGCCAGTTGAGGTCTTGGGAGATTGTTTTTTCTGCTCTGATATCTGCGACGGATAGTCTGAAATAAATTTGTTCATTTACTGATACTGCTCTGATGCCGAGGTCATTTGCTTCTGATGCGACGCTGATTTTTCCGCTGCTATCAATGGCGATGTTGAATTTACCAGGTAGTCCTTGGATTCTGTCGTTGTAGAGTAGGTTTTGATAGATTTGCTTAGCGATGGGCATGACGTTAATCAGTTCATCTGCATCAAATCCTGTGGTGGGTGTGACGGTGACATTTCTAAGGTTGTTGAGTCCTTTGACTGCTGGCGCGATTCCTAGATTGAGGAGTTTCTTTAAAACGATAATTCCATCACTGTCTGGAATGTCTCTGATCTGGAAGTTTGCCCTCGTGGTGACATCTGCATAGCCCCCACCGTGATTATCTGCAATGTCTGCTAAAGTTGTTACTTGGTGGCTTGTGAGTTCTCCGCCTGTCATGCGGCAACGTAGCATGAGGTTTTGTTCTTTAGGGAAGATTAGTCCTAAGAAGAGGTAGTAGAGAAGTTGTTCATTGTCATTTTCTTGTAAAAAGGGGGTGAGTCTTGCCCATTCTGAGTCGACTTGACTCAGGTTATTATTTGGTAGACTTGGTGCTTCCGACTCTTTGAACATGTGATGAAAGTAGCATTTTCAGTGCCATTTATGAGAGATGAGTGGGAAAATGGATGAATGAGTTTCATCATTATGATGATTTATAAGAGAGTCTGGCTGAGTGCTTGTTTCTATATGGTTCTGTCGTTTTGGGAAAGGTGGTTGTTGTTATGATTCTGGTGCGAAAAATATAGAAATAAAAAAATGATTAGAGTTGGTGTGGTTATTGCTATTTGGTTAATTAGATGACTCAACTTCCTGAAATACGTCAGCTGCGGGTTTTTATAGCGTTAGAAGATACGCGTTCATTTACAGCAGCTGCAAACATTCTTAATATTACGCAATCAGCTGTCAGCCATTCACTGAAGTCTTTGGAGACTCTGTTGGGGTGCCAGCTTTTGGAGCGACTGGGTAAGAAGTGTATTTTGACTCCTCATGGGGAGGTGTTTTTATTTCATGCTAAGAAGGCGATGCAGCAGCTAGAGGGGGCGGCGTCTAAGATATCTACTTTGAATGAATGGGGGTATAGTTCCTTGAAGGTTGGAGTGAGTAATTCATTGTGCCAGTATGTTATGCCGAAAACGTTAGCCGATTTTTATGCGAAAGAGAATCGTTGTGAGGTGTTTATTACGGTTGGAGATACGGCGGATTTGATTAAGAGGTTAGATGATGGCGAGTTGGATTTGGCATTTGGGTTGTACTCTAAGTCCCACACGGCGATGCATCCATTTGTTAAGTTGGGGGAAGATAAGTTGTGTTTTATTACGGCGCCTGGTCACTCTTGGTGTGATAAGAAGCCTGAGTATTCTGAAGAATTTGCGAAGGAGAGATTTATTAGTTACGGGAATGATACGATCACAAGTAGCATTCTTACCTCTCATTTGTCAGGAATAGGTATTAAGCAGAGAGCGACTTTATCTATGAGTAGCATGGAGTCTATTAAAGAGATGGTGGCTCTTAATCTTGGTGTGGGGATTATAGCAGAATGGATCGCTAGGCGTGAGTTATCTAGTGGTGATCTTATTAAGCATGATATTACCCCGGCTCCGATAAGGGAATGGGGATACTATATAGGAAGATCTAAGTCTCTTTCTTTAGTGGAGGAAAACTTTTTGAAGATGTTTTCGGATCGATTAGAGTCTTCTCTAAGTTGAATGATGAATCTTGGTAATAATTACGATGAGTGAATGTGTTGGTTGTAGGTATGCCAGTTGCTGATATCTAATTACTATGTTTAAAAAAATAACAACAACGGTAGTTTCTTCGGTAATATTGTCTAATGTGGCATGTGCGGTAGATTCTGAAGTATCTTTAGATCTTCCAGATGTAGCCAAAGAGGGGCCTGATTTTATGAAGTATATGAAATTTTCTTTCGAGGGGAGACTTCGTTATGAGACTAGGAATCAGCAGGGGAGTGATGTTTCTCATGCTCTTACTGCAAGAGTGAGGCCTGGTATCACATTCTTGCCTGATCAGCCACTAAGTTTTTATGTTGAGTCTGAGCATACTCTTGCTTTGGTAGATGACTATCAGGTAGGAACTGGTCAGTCAGCTAATTTTGACCCGTTTGAGGCAGGAAACACAGCTATTGCAGATCCTGAGAATAATGAGTTAAACCAAGCGTTTGTTAAGTATGCTTCTAATGGGGTTACTGTTAAAGTTGGTAGACAGCGAAT
>JALZVD010000026.1 GCA_023300205.1 Akkermansiaceae bacterium
TTCTATGTTTAAATCAATGAATCTCATGTTAGCTTTTTCTATGGTTGCTTTTTCAGGTCTTTTGGCTGTTGAAAAGGCTGATAGCGATGGCTTTGTGTCTTTGTTTAACGGGGAGTCGCTTTAGGGGCTGGACTGCTGCTAGAAGTAGTGGAGATAATGAGCGGGGTGCTTTTTATGTGAATGATAAGGAGAAGGCGATTCTTGTTTATGCGGGTGAGAAAGAGGGTTCTAGGCGGGAGGCTCACTGTCTTAATACTGAGGATGAGCTTAGTCATTTTATTTTAAAAATTGATTATGAGTGGGTTGGGTAGAGATTTACAGCACGTGAGGACTAGGATCGTGATGCAGGGTTACTTTTCCATGTTCATGGTAATCTTAAGAGAGTTTGGCCCTTATCGGTAGAGATGCAGATTGGTGCGAATGCTGGGGATGAATTTGTGAAGCTGCGTTATTACCGAGGTAATTTATTTGTATTGGGTAAAGACCTGCGAGCTAAGACACCTCGTGTAGATGGAAAGTATTCAAAGGGAGGAGTTCTTGTGACGGGTAAGGGGTGTTCTACAGCCTTGGGTAATGAAAAGCCGATGGGTGAGTAGAATGAGATGGAAATCCGTGCGGAAGGTTCGAAGAAGTCAACTTTTATTCTGAATGACGAAGAGGTGATGCAAGTGTTTAATATGGAACAGAAGGATAAGGATGGAAAGTATGTTCCACTGAGTAAAGGGCGTATAGGTATACAGGCAGAATGGGCGGAGATTTTGTATTGCAATATACTTATAAAAGAGATGGTTAAAAAAGAAGATTAGGGTCATTTGTTATCACTCTTGCTTCCTATGGTCAGGGTAGTGAGTCATTGATTGTTATGGGTGTAGTTAAGATGACTTAAGGATTCTGGTTGTCTATGGGGGTATCTGTGCTATGATGCATTGATAATGGTTCATTTAAGCTATTATTAAATAACACAAATCTTCTCAAGATGATCAAACTTCCTATGCATATGTCCAAGTTAGCGAACAGAGTAACAGTATGTTGTTGTTTTCTGAGTCTAGTGGGCTCCTTGGCTTCTGTAAGAGCACAGAGTCCTGAGGTTCCTGAAAAGACTGAGACAAATGATGAGGGTGCTATGACAGGGCTGAATAGGCAGGATGATGTGCTGCTCGATCATCTCTTTGACAGCGTAAGTGGGTTAACTAAGCCGCGTAAATGGGAGGACGCGATCAAGGTTCCAATCGATGTTACTACTAGTAATAAAACAGCTCGTGAATATGCTCGGCAGGGATTTGGGCTTATGGCGTGTGGTTGGGACATAGAGGCGCATCGAAGTTTTGTTCATGCTCTTAAGTATGATCCTGATTGTCTGACCTCTTACACGGGTTTACTTTACCTAAGTGCAACGAATCATAACCCTAGTCATGCGTTGAAGACGGGGCTGATGGAGAGGGTTGATGCACTCTATAAGACTAGGGAGGAAACTGAATATGTTTTTAATCAACAAGAGAGGTTGTATGCTGAGTTAGCCATTTCTAGGTTAGAAGGAGAGAAGGATAAGCAGTTGGAGGTGTTAGATAAATTAGTGGAGCAATATCCGATGGATTTCCAGGCTCTGATTAGTAAGAAGGTTTTGATGAGGATGCGCTCTGGTGCTGTTACTGTAGAGGAGCAGCAGGAGAAAAAAGATTATTTAGCGATGCTGATGAAGCGCTATAAGTATACGCCGATGTTATGGGTTTACTGGATGTTGCTACATGATTATGAGACGGATCAAGGGGTGTTGGCTTCTCAGGTTTTACCTGTGGTAAATAAGCTTACAGTTTGGGCCCCTGAGATGCCTACTTTTACGTTAAAGAAGGGGTATTTCCTTCGCAAAGCGGGGCAGTTTAAAGAGGCGGATGCTGAGTTTATAAAGGCCGAGAAGCTATATGCTGGATGGGGTAAGGAAAGTAAGATACCTGATTCCGCAAATGCGGGTCTGTGGAAAACCCGTATTTTCATGGCTGTTAATTATTTCGATATGGGAGAGTTTGAAAAGGCGATTAAGTTAGCTAAGGAGATGGATGCTGCTGAGGTTAATGCGAGTTATAAGAGTGAGATGCGAGGGGTTTTTCTCTGGGAGGTGAAGACGTTATTAACGAGGTTTTATTTAGCGCGTGGTGATGAAGGTGATCTTGAGAGAGCAAGAGAAGCGTTGCCTACGAGAGACTACAAGACATCAGTGGAGAAGTTCTCAGCGGTGACATTTTACTATCAAGGACTGAATGAGTATATAGCGATCCGAATTTTAATTCGCGATGGAAGAATGGATGATGCGCTTAAGATTCAGTCTAGATTAAGTGAGACCTTGGGTAAAATGAATTCTCAGAGAAAGGAGAACTCAGATGGATTTATTGATAAGAATTATTTTTTCCGTGGCTATGGAGCATTACAGATTTATTTCGATCACAGTAATGCTTTAATTAGTCTTCTTAATAAAGATAAGAAGGGGTATGAAGCGCTGGTAGAAGCAGCGCGTGGCAAGTTAGACCGGTATGGGAATCTGACTGTGCTTCCTAGGCACGTGATGCAGAAATTTTAAGAAGTTTTCTGTATGCTGGTGTGTTAGGATTGTTTCCCTAGCCTTTGATTTCTAAAAGCATTTGTGCGTTGTTGTTAAATCTTTTGAGAAAGAATGTGAGGCGTTCCATTGCTTCTTCTGGGCGATGACCAGCTAGGCCGCGCCTGATGAGGTGTATCTTGTGGAGGCTGATTTCTGGCAGGATGAGTTCTTCTCTACGTGTGCCTGATTTGAAAATATCTACTGCAGGGTAGATATATTTTTCTGCGATTCTGCGATCTAAGACGAGTTCCATGTTGCCTGTTCCTTTAAACTCTTGGAAGATGGCGTCATCTGCGCGTGAGTTGGTATGAACGAGGGCTGTGGCTACTATGGTGAGTGAGCCAGCGGTGCGGGTGTTCCGCGCTGCGGCGAAGAGGCGACGAGGCATTTCTAATGCGCCAGTGATGATGCCGCCTGATTGAATGCCTCTGCCTCTGCCGGACTTATCTCCACCCATTGATGCATTGTATGCACGAGCTAGGCGGGTGATGGAGTCCATGAGAATAAAGACGTGTTCGCCGGATTCTACGAGTCTCTTAGCTCGCTCGATACATAGCTCTGCTACGCGGCAGTGATTCTTGGGGCCGGAGTCATTTGAACTGGCGTAGATCTCTGCGTCTGGGAGGGTGTGTCTAAATTCTGTGACTTCTTCAGGGCGTTCATCGACGAGGAGGATCATGAGATGCATGGTGTCGTCATACTTTTCTTGCACGGCTTCTGCCATGTGCATCATGAGAGTGGTCTTACCTGAACGGGGCGGAGATACGATGAGTCCACGCTGCCCTCTGCCAACAGGTGCAATGATGTCTAGTACTCTGGTGGTGTATCTTTCTGGGGTGGTTTCTAGTGAAATTCTTTTGTCTGGATTGACTGCCTTTAGTTCTTCGAAGTGCGGAAGTTTACGTGCTTCTTCAGGAGTTTGGCCGTTGATTGTTTTGATGGTAGTGAGCTGAAGGCCGCGGGGGCCTTGCATGGCTTCACCGTGAATCCAGACGCCTAGGCGAAGGCCATTGGTACGGATGAGATCTGGTGTGACGAAGACGTCATCGGATGCTTGTTCTAGTCCTTTGTCTAGAGATCTGAGGAATCCAAAACCTTTGGGAGCGAGTTCTAACATACCGTTTATTTCAACAGGTGGGCCAGTGAGTTCGACCTTCTTTTCTGGACGTTCTTGCTGTCTATTCTGGTTGTTACGACGGTTGTTTTTGCTGCGATTATTGCGGTTATTGTTATTACGGTTATTATTGTTACGATTGTTGTCGTTGTTATTACGGTTGTTATCGTTGTTGCTACTGTTGTTACGATTGTCTTTGTTGTTACGGTTGTTATCGTTGTTGTTACGGTTGTTATTATTTCCTCGTTGGTTTTTGTTTTGATTCTGTCTGTTACTGTTCTGATTTTGCTGAACTTTACCTTTGCCTGGTACTCTGCCGCGGCGTTGTTTGTTGTTCTGCTCTGAGTTTTTCTCAGATTTTTGGTCTTGGTCTTGGTCTTGCTTCACTGGTTCTGGTGTTTTTGCAGTTGAATTTGCAGAAGAGGGTGCGTCTGGAGCGATTTTTTTTGCTATTTTTTTTGCCGCCTTTTTTGCTATTTTTTTCGCTGCTTTTTTGGCGTTGACTGGCTTAGGGGTGTCTTGAGCAGACTTGTCTTCTGGCTGCTCAGAGTTTACTGATGTGGAATCGCTCATTAAGGTGGATGGGTGTATAGGGTAAATTTGTTGTGGAGAAGAGGGTTTGAATTTGTCTCGTTTAAGAAATGAATTGGCTACAGTTCACGCGTCAAATGGATGATGAGTTGTGAGTGATGGCGAATTGATTAAGAGTAAATCAATATTAGAGGTTATAAAGATGACCTCTGAGTTGTTCAACG
>JALZVD010000027.1 GCA_023300205.1 Akkermansiaceae bacterium
TAGAAGTGGTTAGAGGTGGTTTTTCTTTGAAGTTGACCTGTGGGTATAGGGTGAGTACTTTTGAGTTATGAAATATGCTAAATTTATTGTTGTGGGCTTGATTTGTATTGTTCTTCCTTCTTGTTCTCTTGCGCAGAGTGCGTTGAGGATCCCCGGTAGTCTTATTCAGGCTGTGGGCCGGACTGCTGGGCTGAATGTGAGTGATGATGAGGCACCGAAGACGGATATGGAGAGGCATGAGGAAGAGGCTAGTAAGGTTTATTAGGTGGGTGGATTTTGGTCTGAGGGGTGAATTTGAGATCTGTGGATGATGATTTTATGAGGAATGATATAATGGATGGTTCTTGTGATGATGTGGGTGGCGAGAGAACCGCTTTAGAGGATGTTGGTGTTTTGTTGGCTGATCAGGGGTTGAGCGATGCATTTTTTCTGGAGCGGGGGTTGGTGAAGTATGGTGATGCTGAGGCGGGTAATCTTGTTGTGGTGCAGGTGGATGAGGATGGGAGAGAGCATGAGCTGGTGACTGGTGCTGGTGAGGCGTGGCTAGAGCTGCGGGATGCAGCGCAGGCTGAGGGGGTGTTGCTGGAGATGGTGTCTGCTTACCGGAGTGTGGAGCGGCAGGCGGAGATTGTTAGGGGTAAGTTTTTGAGAGGGTTGGGGGTGGATGAGATTTTTGCGGTGTCTGCGGCGCCGGGGTTTAGCGAGCATCATACGGGACGGGCGGTGGATATTTCTACGCCTGGGTATGGGGTGCTGGAGGAGGAGTTTGAGGAGTCAGCGGCGTTTGGCTGGCTTGAAGAGAATGCGGGGAGGTATGGCTTTACGATGACGTATGGGAAGGGGAATGCTTATGGGTATTTGTATGAGCCTTGGCATTGGGTTTGGGGGTGAATTTCATAGGTGGGGGAGGTTTGGTCTGTGTTTAGAGTTTTGTGTAGGTTCTTTGGCGTTGGTTGATGAGGGTGGTGTGGGTGTAGCCGGCGGCTTTGGCGATTTTTGTGGCTATTTCTCGGTCGCGGGCGACTTCGCTGGGGTGGTGTGCGTCTGAGGAGATGATGAGGTCGATGCCGGCGTGGCGTGCGAGTTCTAGGAAGGCGGTGTCTGGGTAGGCTTCTGCGCAGGGTTTGTGTAGGCCGGCGGTGTTTAGTTCGATGATGGCGCCTGAGGTGGCGATGGCATCGATGGCGGGTTCGTAGTAGCGGGCGAGGTCTCCGTCTGGTTTGTAGCCGAATTTCTTGATGAGGTCTGGGTGTGCAAGGATGTCAAAGAGTCCGGAGTCTGCCATGTCTGTGTAGGCTTGCCAGTAGAGGGACCATGCTTGGTTGATGTCTGTTTCTGCCCATTTTCCTAGCCATAGGGGGTTGTCAAAGTCCCATGGGGTATTGGGGTCTGTATTTTTTTCTGAGATGTAGTGAACTGAGCCGATGAGGTAGTCCCATGGGTGGAGGGTGCGGAGGTGGTTGATCCAGGGTTGGCAGTTGGGGAGCCAGTCGCATTCTAGGCCGCAGCGTATGTTGATGGGGTGGTTTGCTTTGGCAGCGTGTTTTTTGGCATCGGTGATCCATTGGAGGTATTCTGGGATCTGGGTGGATAGCATACGCCAGTCATCGAACGGTTCTGAGTTGTCTTGCTTCTGGAGGGGGGCGTGATCTGAGATGCCGTATTCAGTGAGGCCTGCGGCGATGGCGGCGTTGATGAATTCTGCTGGGGTTCCTTGTGCGTGGAGGCAGAGTGGTGTGTGTGTGTGGTAGTCAGCGCTCATGTGTGTGCTTTTTATAGTTGGTGTGGAGGGGGTTGTAAATTTGTTATTGTTTGGAAACGGTCTAGATGAGTGAAAGGGGAGTGTTTTTTTAGTGAGTTGGCTCACTAGATGCTTGCATGTTGTGAATATTGAGTCATTTTGTTTTGCCCTTGCCTTGTGAAGGATGGGCTATTGTAAGAACAAAGATAAGAGAAAGAAAAGCGATGTCACAATCTAATTATATTCCAGAAGATGCTCCATTTAACGCTGAACAACGTCAGTGGTTGAATCAATTGGTGGGGAATTTCATTTCAGATCTGACGTCTGGAAAGGGTATAGGTGGCCACGGTGGTGGGCCAGTGGTGCCGGTGACTATTTTGGTGGGTTCTCAGACGGGAAATAGTGAGGGTGTGGCTAAGAAGTTAGCGAAGGGTATGGCTAAGATGAATTTTGCTCCGCAGGTGGTGGATATGGGAGGTTATGATAAGGCGCAGCTTGCGAAGGAGCAGAATGTGCTGATTATTACTTCTACGTATGGTGATGGTGAACCACCAGATAGCGCTGCTGATCTGCATGAGTATGTATTGAGTGGGGCGGCGGCCCGACTTGAGGGTGTGAATTATTCAGTTCTGGCACTGGGTGATACTGAGTATCCGGATTTTTGTAAGTGTGGGATAGAGTTTGATGAGGCTTTTGAGAAGTTAGGGGCAAACAGGATTTACCCGAGGGTGGATTGTGATGTTGAGTTTGATGAGGAGTATGCAACGTGGAAAGCTGGTGTGATGGATGCGCTGGGTGGTTCTGCTGTGGTGGCGAGTGATGATTCTGATGATGTGGCAGAGGATGGATATAGTAAGAAGAATCCTTATCCTTCGACGATTTTAAAGAATGTGAATTTGAATTCTGATGGTTCTGAGCGCGAGACATATCATATTGAGCTTTCTTTAGAGGGTTCAGGTCTTGAGTATGAGGTGGGTGATGCACTGGGTGTGATGCCTGTGAATTCAGAGGAGTTGGTGGATGAGATTTTATCTAATTTGCCGTTTAAGCCTAGTGATGAGGTTCCGCTTTCTGGTGGAGGTGAGTCTACTTTACGTGAGGCGCTGATCACGCATTATGATGTGCGTAGTCTGAATAAGCGTTTCTTGCAGAGCTGGCAGGAGCGTAGTGGGTCACCGTATTT
>JALZVD010000028.1 GCA_023300205.1 Akkermansiaceae bacterium
GGTTTGAATATTTAGTTCTATGTGTAACTGGTTAGCTAGATTCTCTTTGAAATTCGCATTTTCCCTGTTGGCGCAATTAATAAACGTAGTGGCGCTATTGATAATTAAGTGGCGCGATTTATTGTTATTTATTTAATTTAGGTTAGTTACGTTTTTCATGTTTAATGTTTTTTTGATATTATTATGAATCACGATTGCTAAAGGCTGGTTGAGCAGGTAATGCTTTTGTTATGAAGATTCTGCAACCGTTACCGATGCCTGAGAAGAAGATTGGTGTGCTTTCATTTGATTTTGATGGGACATTGGATTGTCCGAAGTCTGATCCAAGGTTAGATCCTGAGTTTTTTGAAATTATTAAAGATTTCCGGGAGGTGGGCTGGGTTTGGGGGGTGAATACGGGGCGATCTCAGATGCAGATGTTGTCTGGATTTATGGAGGGTAAGTTTCCTTTTTTGCCGGATTTCATGGTGGCTCGAGAGCGTGAGATTTACACTCCAGGGGGGATGAATCGTTGGTTGCCGGTGTTGGAGTGGAATAAGCGTTCTGAGAAGGATCATAAGAAGGTGTATAAGAGGTCGCGGAAATTTCTGAAGGTGGTGCAGGATTATGTTGAGAATGAAACGGATGCTGAGTGGGTGAGTGAGGTGGGGGATCCGGCGGGAATCATCGGGAAGTCTGAGGAGGAGATGGCTGGGATTGTAGCATTTATCGATGGTCAGATTGGAGGTTATAGGGATTTGGGTTATTTACGGAATACGATTTATTTGAGGTTTAGTCATAAGGATTACCATAAGGGGACTTCTTTAGCTGAGGTGGCGAGACGCTGTGGGGTGGAGAAGGAACAGGTCTTTGCTATTGGTGATGGTCATAATGATATCGATATGCTGAGGAGGGAATATGCAGGGATGATTGCATGCCCCGGGAATGCGGATGATGAGGTGAAGGCGCATGTGCGTGAGCAGGGTGGTTATGTGTGTGAACAACGGGCAAGTAAGGGAGTGATTGAGGCGTTTCATCATTTCTTTGACTAAAGGGTCTTTGGAATGGGAAAAAGTTCGGTATGATGAGAGAATTGTCTTCACAATTCACTAGGTGAGATGTTTTCTTAGTGCAGACGGTATGAGCGATACAGAAAAAACATTTAAACGAGTAGTTCTCAAGCTTAGCGGTGAAGCTTTGCGCGAGGTGGGTAGTCAGGATAATATTTCTCCAGAGATTGTTGAGCGTATCGCGAAGGAGATAGCGGCTGCTCATAAGGAGGGGGTAGAGATAGCGATTGTTGTAGGGGGCGGAAATTTCTGGAGAGGAGCTAGTGCTTCAGCACGTGGGATGGATAGAGCTACAGCTGACTATGTAGGAATGATGGCTACTGTAATGAATGCACTTGCGGTTCAGTCTGCGATAGAGGCTGAGGGTGTGGCTTGTGTGGTTCAGTCTGCTATAGAGATGAAGAATGTAGCTGAGCCATTTATCCGACGTAAAGCTAACCGTCAGTTAGGTCATAAGACGGTGGTGATTTTTGCGGCAGGAACTGGGAGTCCGTTTTTCTCAACTGACACGACTGCTGCGTTGAGAGCGAGTGAGATAGGAGCGAATGCTATTCTTAAGGCTACGATGGTGGATGGAGTCTATACAGCTGATCCTAAGAAGGATTCAACTGCGGTTCGTTATGAGACAGTTAGTTTTGAGACTTGTATCAATGACCAGCTTGGAGTGATGGATTCTACTGCGTTTTCTCTGTGTATGGATAACAATGTGCCGATTATGGTGTTTGACCTTAACGTTGCTGGGAATATTACTAAGGCTATTCTCGGTGAGCAGATTGGGACGATTGTGAATCATTAATTTTTTGAATCAAAGAGAGTTTAACAAGTAATTATTATGGAACCTAAAGAAGTAGTCGCAGAATTAGAAATGGCAATGGAGTCTGCTATTGAGCATATGAATAAGGAGTTTTCTTCCGTTCGGACGGGTAAGGCATCACCTTCTCTGGTGGAGAACGTGATGGTGGAGGTGAAGGCTTATGGAACGAGGATGAAGCTGCGTGATTTGGCGATTATCAGCACTCCTGAGCCTAGGCAGATAGTTATTCAGCCACATGATCCTAGCACGGCTGATGATATTGACCGCGGAATACGTGAGGCTCAGTTGGGGTTCAATCCTGTGAATGAGGGTAAGCTTTTGAGATTACCTATTCCTGAGCTGAATGAGGAACGCCGCCAAGAGATGGTGAAGCGTGTGAGAAGCATCAGTGAGGATATTAAAGTGCGAGTCCGTAGTGTCCGAAAGGATGGCATGGATTTAGCGAAGAAGATGAAGAATGAAAATATTCTGACCGAGGACTCTCAGCATGACTTTGAGGCTGAGGTGCAAGAGATCACAGATCGCTTTGGCAAAAAAGTGGACGAGGAGTCTGCAGCTAAGGAGAAGGAAGTGATGACCGTCTAAGACCGTATTTAAGAAACTATATTTTGAGAAATAATCTCTAAACAACATGGAAAACGTAATTATTATAGGAACTGGCCCTGCTGGTTATACTGCTGCTATTTATTCTGCGCGTGCAGATCTCACTCCGCTAATCCTTACTGGTTCACAGCCAGGAGGTCAGCTTACTACTACGACTGATGTGGAGAATTTCCCTGGCTTCCCTGATGGGATCATGGGACCTGAGCTGATGCAGAAGATGCAGCAGCAGGCTGAGCGCTTTGGTGCTCGGGTTGAGAATGGAATCGCGGTGACGAATGTGGAACAGAATGCCGATAAGACATTTACTGTGCATGCGCATAATGTGTTTTCACCAGATGATGTGAAGGCTTATCAGACGAAGACGGTGATCATTGCATCTGGTGCTTCAGCTAGATATCTGGGGCTTCCGGGTGAGGAGGAGCTAGTGAAGTCTGGTGCAGGTTTGACAGCTTGTGCGACTTGTGATGGCGCGTTTTATAGGGATGTTCCTGTTTGCGTGATTGGTGGTGGAGATTCTGCTGCTGAGGAGGCTACGTTTTTGACGAAGTTTGCGAGTAAGGTTTATTTGATTCACCGTCGTGAAGAATTACGAGCATCTAAGATCATGGCGGCGCGTGCGCT